>SVFJ01000044.1 GCA_015056925.1 Lachnospiraceae bacterium
AGGAATGCAGAGGAAGTAAAAACAAGCACGATGACTTTCTGGGTTTTAGACATAGTTGCTCTGTGCACGATGACTTGTATAATAGCAGCAATCATGTAATAGATAGCAATGGCATATAACAAAAATTGAAGATTGCCGCGCCGGTAGTTGCCGTTCTCATCAAAGTAGAATATCCAATTGGTAAAAGAAGTAGAAAGAATGAGCAGGATAGCGATGCTATAAGGAAGCAGTACGCGTATATAATGTAATGGAGTCCATTCGTTCATTTTCTTTGACCACGATACCAAATAGGTAAAATAGAACGCAGCAACACCATTGAATGCAATTAAATAAAACTGATTCAGCAGGGAATTTAACCATACCGGAACAGTTGTTGGATGTTCGATGGTGAAGATGGTAACCAAGTCCAATGCATTTGCAAGGGCAGCAAGCCCCAGCATCCATGCAAACATGGTAGTTTGCCTTGATGGAATTGATTTTTTGACGGCGAAATGACATGCGACAACTAAAGTGACAATCAGCGCAGCAATATCATAATGTATAATATATGACATAGAGCTTCCTCCGAAACAATATTGTTAAAATAGCACAAAAAGTATTGTATATATTTTAACATGAATATAGTAGGAAAACAATTCAGACAGAAGAAAGAAAAAAATGTAACACGCAACTGTTGTGAAAGCAGATACAGTTGATAAAAGCAGTATAAATGTGGTATGCTTGGAATAGAAAGATACAATTGAAGTGGACTTCAACACATAGGAAAGGTATGATTGCAGTATGAATATAACAATTACGGGAAATCTTGGCAGCGGTAAGTCAAGCATTGCTAAAATTATAAAAGAAAAGGGCTATGAGATTATTTCGACGGGTAATATCTTCCGTCAGCTTGCCATGGAGAAGGGACTTTCTGTTGAGGAATTTAATCAGCAGGTGAATGAGGCGACAAAGCGCGGGGACCGTTCTGTGGACCAGATGATTGATGATACAACAACAAGGATTGGTAAGGAAAGAGATATGATTCTCTTTGATTCCAGACTGGCATGGAACTTTGTACCTGACAGCTTTAAGGTATTTGTTATTACAGATATTGATGAGGCAAGCAGAAGAGTATTCAATGACAGTGTCAGAGCAAACTCTGAGTCCTATGATTCTCAGGAGACTTGCAAGAAGGCTTTGATTAACAGACAGGAGTTGGAGTCTGTTCGATTTAAGGATATTTATCAGATTGATTATTACCATATGTCTAATTATAATCTTGTCATCGAGAGTACCAGTGCGGCACCGGCAGAGCTGGCAGAGGAGATTTTGAAGCGTCTTGAGGAATATCAGGCAGGTAGTTTTGAGAAGCTGATGGAGATTAATCCGTCTTCTGTTTATATTTGTCCGGACAGTCAGGCGGAGGGTGAACTGGTGGTAAATGAAGTAAATGGTACATGGTTTGTAAAGAGTGGTGTGAAGCGTTTAGAGGAAGCATTTGCTAACGACGAGAAGTTTGTGGCAGTCACAGTGGATGCAGGATATGAGCCGCAGCTTATGGACGAGTCTGCATATCAGTCTTTTGCTCAAAAGAACGGATTTTCTTATATGAAATATCCAACAGCGGCACTTTTTGATGAGAAGAGTTTTATGAAATTCAAATAAAAATTAAGCTTATTAATTGGCTGAATTGAATAAAGATTTGGAAAAATAGGAAAAACACTTTCCATATGAAGTGGATTCGTGTAAAATTATGTTTTAGTGTGTAAGGGAAAAGGCATGACGGCAAGCCTGATAAGAGCCGGTTGTGAAAGGGAATTAGAAGTATGATGGAAGTAAAGAGAAAGATTTGTCTGTGCAGGGATTGCGGCAGACTCGATTATGCGGCAGGAAGCTGCGAGAAGTGTGGGAGCACGAATATAGTGAGCGCCAGTCATGATTTTATGGTTGGTTATGGAAGGGATATCTTTGAGATTCAGCATCTGAATCAGCAGAGCCCATTTAGAAAAAAAGAGATGATGTATTAAACAGAAGGCACTCCTTTGAAGGGGTGCCTTATTAGTTGTTGGAGAAGTGCAAAGTGTTGCCGGGGAACAACACTTTCTGAAAGTTGACTGAAAATATTGACTATTGTTGTAAATAGATATAAAATTATAAGAGGGATTTATTGCTTTTATGCCAACTTTGTTGACATAAAAGCAAGTGTGTATAGATGCACATGCAAAAGCAAGGAAAATGTCACATAAATGTGACGCTTTTGCAGCGCAGAATGTGCTTACAGCACATTCATCTTATGGGTTTTATATAAGATAACGATAGAATGATATGTGGAAGGGGTGCCGGCATGGCTGAAGAATTCAATGTTGATGGAATGGTAGACATGTACCTGTATGAGAACGGACAGTTGCTAGAGAAGCTGGAAGAGTTTGTATTGGATAATAAGGATGAGGACTGTTTCGATGAGAACAGTATCAACGAAATTTTCCGTATCATGCATACGATTAAGGGCTCGTCCGGAATTATGATGTACAACAATATTATGAAGGTGTCACATAAGCTGGAGGATATTTTCTTTTATTTGCGTGAAAATATCGGTATTGATGAGCACCATGCTGATTTGACAGAACTTATTTTTCAGGTGCTTGATTTCATTAACGGCGAGATGGATAAGATTAGAGACGGTAATGACCCGGACGGTGATAATACAGCTCTGATTGAAGAAATGAATACCTTTTTAAATAAATTAAAGGGTGAAGACGGTGAGACTACTCAGGAGGCAGAAGCAAAGGCTGACGCACCCAAGGAAGAGAAAAAGGAAATGGGTCTTGGCCCTAACCAGTTCTATATTGCGCCGAAGTCTTCCGGAGAAGGTAAATATTTTCAGGTTAGAATTACATATCTGGCAGATACCCAGATGTGTAATTTACGTGCGTATTCTTCAGCATATGCTTTGAAGGAATTCACAGAGGATGTTCATTATATGCCGGATGATATTCTGACCAATGAAGAGTCTTCTACAACAATTTTGAATGATGGATTTTTGCTGCTGGTACATGGTAATTTCACAGTAGAATCGTTGAAAGAACTTTTAGATACAACAGCAGAGATTGAGAATATAGAGATTATCGAATGTGATAAGGAAGAGTTTGATAAGGGCTTCTATGGAGAAAGCGACCCAATGCCTGTAACACCTCAGATACCTGAAGGCATGATGACAGAGGAGGCGTCTAAGGAATCGGAGCCGCAGCCCGGTGACTATGTCATTCAGAAGGAGGTTGGTAAGGCAAAGCAGATTACCAAGCCAAAGAAGAAAAAGGAACACAAGCCTTCCTTCATGAGTGTCAGCATTGATAAGATGAATCAGCTTATGAATCTGATGGGTGAAATGGTAATTGCTGAGTCTGTTGTATTGCAGAATCCTGATTTACAGGTAGAAAATTTGGATTTATCTAATTTCCAGAAGGCGTCTGCCCAGCTTGCAAAGATAACAACAGAGATGCAGGAATTGATTATGTCCATGCGTATGATGCCGCTTACCAATACTTTCCAGAAGATGAACAGAACCGTATTCGATATCTCCAGAAAGCTTGGCAAGGATATCGAGTTTGAAATGATTGGCGATACAACTGAGGTGGATAAGAATATCATTGAAAATATTTCTGACCCACTGATGCATTTGGTGAGAAATTCCGTAGACCATGGTATAGAGATGCCGGAGGAAAGAGAAGCGGCAGGTAAGACAGAGAAGGCAAAGGTTACCTTAGAGGCTAAGAATGAGGGCGGTAAGGTATGGATTTCTGTAAAGGACAATGGTAAGGGTCTGAACAGAAAGAAGCTGTACAAGAAGGCATGGGAGAATGGATTACTTACGGATAATCGCGTGGAAAGTGATTATACAGATAAGGAAATTTTCCAGTTCATTACATTACCGGGCTTCTCAACAAAGGAGCAGGTAACGGAATATTCAGGACGAGGCGTTGGTATGGACGTTGTTGTAAAGAATATTCAGAAGATTGGCGGTGTTCTTGACATCGAGTCCGAAGAGGGTCAGGGAACGACTATGACCATGAAGATTCCGTTGACACTTGCGATTATTGACGGAATCGTTATGCGTAATGCCAATACTAAGTTTGTAATGGAAACCTCTGCAATCAAGGAATTTATCCGTGTGTCAGAGGAAATGATGATTCATGAGCCAAGCGGCGAAGAATACGTATTAATTCGTGGCGAATGCTATCCGGTTCTGCGTTTGAGTCAGAGATATAAGCTGGAAGAGGAAGAAAAGAGTGTAGAAGACGGCGTTATGCTGATACTCGAATACGAAGGACGAACACTGTGCGTTCTAATTGATGAATTAATCGGCACGCAGGAAATCGTAGTAAAGCCAATACCTTCTTATGTGAAGAAGGTACCGGGCATTTCCGGCTGTACACAGCTTGGAGATGGCAGTATTGCGTTGATTTTGGATGTGAGCGGATTAATGCAGGAACAGTAAAGGTGGGAGAAATATGAATCAGGAACTTCTTATACAGAATGGTTTTGATGTAGAAGGCGCGATGAAACGATTTATGAATAATGAAACGTTGTATCTAAAGTGCCTGAAGAAAATGCTGAATGATAATAATATTAAGGAGCTTCGTGTGGCCTTTGATAATGGTGATTGTGAGAACGCTTTTAAGGCGGCACACTCCATAAAAGGTTTCGTTTCAAATCTTGGCATAGAAACTTTACATCGACAGGTACATCCGATTGTGGAGGCATTCAGAGCCGGTACGATGCCACAGGCTTCGGAAATTGCGCAGTTTGAACAGGCGTATCAGGAAGTGTATCAATTGATTGAATCACTGGAATAACCATATCCGAATGACATCAAAGGGAGGCAAGACATGGCAGAGAATAAGGAATGGGCAATTGAAGGCTATCAGTTCAGTTCACAGAAGGATGCAGTACAGGCAAAGGGTGAGCTGTTAAAGATACAAAAGCTGGAAGAAAAAATGGATTATAAGAATCCGCAAATGGTTTATATGGTATACAATAAGGCATTGGAAAACAGAATATTTAAGACACCTATCGGTTATGAATATTTGAAGAAGCTTCAGACAATGCTGATTAAAAGCGGGCAGATTAAGGAGCCGATAAAGGAAATTCCGATTTATCAGATGTATAATCTGCGTGATAGTACCAATCCCATTGTGGAAAAGATAAAGACGGACCCGAAGCTGCAACAAAAAAGGGAGAAGGAAAGACAGCGTAGGGAACAATTTCCGATGAAAACATCGATTTTCTTCAATGTTTTACTGGCGATATTGGTGGTTGTTATGCTGTACATATCAACGACCGGCAGTAATCCAAATGTCTTAAATTATGAAAGAAGTCTCCAGGACAAATATGCGGCTTGGGAGCAGGAGCTTATGGAACGGGAGGCTGTCATCAGGGAGAAGGAAAGAGAACTATTATTAGAAGAATAGTAAAACCTTTCACACTTTTTACATATTTATCATGTAACATATAGCGCAGGAAGAGATTTTGGACAGAATTACAATACATGGTTGAGAAAAAGAATAGAAAGGATAAGGATTACAATGAATAAGTGTAAAATATTGGTAGTGGATGATGAAAGCAGAATGCGTAAGCTGGTAAAGGATTTCCTGAATATGAAGGGCTATGATGTCTGTGAAGCAGGTGACGGCAGTGAGGCGTTGGATGTGTTTTTTAATCATCAGGATATTGCATTGGTCATTTTGGATGTGATGATGCCGAAGTTGGACGGCTGGCAGGTATGTAAGGAAATCAGAAGCTATTCTAAGGTACCGATTATTATGCTGACTGCGAAGTCTGATGAGAAGGATGAACTTCTTGGATTTCAGCTTGGTGTAGATGAGTATATATCAAAGCCTTTCAGCCCTAAGGTGTTAGTGGCAAGAGTGGAGGCAATTCTCAGAAGAACGGTGAAGTTGAATGAGGAAGAAATCTTAGAGTACGGCGGCATTATGATAGACAAGGCTGCACATGTTGTAAAGCTGGATGGACAGCCGGTAGAGCTAAGCTTTAAGGAGTTTGAGCTGTTAAGCTATTTTATGGAGAATAAGGGCATTGCGTTATCGAGAGAGAAGATATTGAATTCGGTTTGGAATTATGATTATTTTGGTGATGCCAGAACAATTGATACCCATGTGAAGAAGCTGCGAAGCAAGATGGGAGATAAAGGCGATATGATTAAGACGGTCTGGGGAATGGGCTATAAGTTTGAGGAGATTTAGCGATGAAGCATTCGATTAAAAGACAGTTTGCCATTATTTTTATCGCCCTTATGGCAGGAACGATAGTTTTGTGCTGGATTATCAATAATCTCTTTTTGGAAAGCTTTTATACAACAAGGAAAATAGAGGCGATAGAAGCAGTTTATAATGATATCAACGATGCAATGAATAGCGGGGATTTAACGTCAGATATCTTCGAGGTGGAGCTGCGTAAGACCTGTGATATGTATAATATAGAGGTGTTGGTGATTGATTCGGGTGCAAATGTTGTAATATCGGTTTCAAGAGGACGAAACATATTAAACAGCCTGCAGAGAAATATATTTGACAGGAACCGCACCTATCGATTGTTGCAGGAGGCAGATAACTATTATCTGGCTTCCAATATGGATAAGATGACCAATACGGAATATTTGGAGATGTGGGGAAATCTTAGCAACGGTAATTTGTTTCTGATTATGTCTCCATTGGAAAGTATTCGTGAGAGTGTAGAGATTGCCAATAAATTTCTGGCGTATGTGGGGCTTATTGCTACACTGGTAAGTGCATTGATTATTCTGTGGGTGACAGACCGGATTACTAAGCCTATCATGCAGTTGAAGGATATATCGGAGCAGATGAAGAATCTGAACTTTGAAAATAAGTATGTAAGCCGGGGACAGAATGAAATTGATTTGCTGGGTGAGCATATTAACCAGTTGTCGGCCAGTCTTGAGCATACGATTTCTGAGTTGAAAACTGCGAATAACGAGCTGCAAAAGGATTTGGAAAAAAAGGAACAGATAGACGAGATTCGGAAGGAATTTTTGTCCAATGTATCTCATGAGTTGAAAACACCGTTGGCTTTGATACAGGGCTATGCGGAAGGATTAAAAGAGGGAATTAATCAGGATGACGCAGAAAGCAGGGATTTTTATTGTGACGTCATCATGGATGAAGCAAATAAAATGAGCATCATGGTCAAGAAGCTTCTTGATTTGAATCAGCTGGAGTTTGGCAATGACATCGTGGCATTAGAGAGATTTGATATTGTTGAACTGTTGAGAAATTTTCTGCAATCGGCAGAAATACTGGTACAGCAGAGCGATGTGACACTTAGAATGGAAGAATATCCACCGATTTATGTATGGGCAGATGAGTATAAGACGGAGGAGGTCATTCGTAATTATTTCAGCAATGCCATGAACCATGTAGGTGGTGACAGGATTATTGAGATTAAGTGTACACGCATGGGACCAAAGGTGCGAATCAGTATATTTAATACTGGTGAACCGATACCGGAGGATTCGTTGCCTCATATCTGGGAAAAGTTTTACAAGGTAGATAAAGCAAGAACCAGAGAGTATGGAGGAAGCGGCGTAGGCTTATCCATTGTAAAGGCAATTATGGAGTCTATGAATCAGCAATATGGTGCTGTAAATTATACAAATGGTGTAGAGTTCTGGATGGAACTTGAGACCAAATAATACGGAGGTGTTTGTGGTGAAAAAGGGGAAATTACTAGGAATGACAGTGATGGTTGCATTACTGCTGACAGGATGTGTGGATAACATGCCTGATATGACTAAGGAGCAATCGGAACTGGTGGCGGAATATGCGGCAGGCTTACTATTAAAATATTCGCCTAATTATGAATACGGACTTGCGGATGATGATGTATTGGCGGAGGATGAGACGATAGCAGAGGAAACAGAGACTGCCGTGGAAGAAAGCTCCGTAGAGGAAAGCAGTACAGAGAAAGCAACGGAAAGTACAAAGGTGGAGGAGACGGAACCGGTTACGGAAATAGAGATTCATGTTGGGGCAGATAAAACGGAGCCCGATGTGCTTTATATCCCGATTAACAATACGGAAAAGGTAGAACTTAAGGAGAATCCATATGAGGTAGAGCTGGCAGAGGTAATCAATGCAGCTGATATGGGTGTTCGTTATACCCATTATGAACTTTGTAGTGAATATCCAAGCGGTTCGTCAGACAGCGGATTTACCGTTCAGCCGCAGGAGGGCAAGAAGCTTCTGGTGATTCACTTTGAATTAGAGAATAAAGCAGAAGATACTCTTTCCTGTGATTTGTTTGACAGCGGCATCAGGATGAAGGTTAATCTTAACGATAAGGGCTTTCAGAAGACAATGAGTACATTACTGATGAATGACATCACAACTTATATTGAAGAGATTAAAGTAGGAGCAAGTACAGATGTTGTAACAGTAATGGAGGTTGACATCGCTTCGGAGGAAGAAATCGCATCTTTGAATCTGTTAATGGAGTGCGGTGAGAACAGAAGTGCATTGAAGTTGAAATAAAATGTCTTTAAATTTTATAAAATTATAAAAAATAACTGAAAATAATTGTAATCTGAATTATATGTGTGTTATAATTATTTATAGATTAATATTCTGCAAAGAGTTTGTAATAGGAAGAACGGAGAGGTGGCAATATGGAGACAAAGATTCTCTTAGAAAACGGAACGAATGAGTTAGAAGTATTGGAATTTGTTGTGGATGGTAACTCCTACGGAATAAATGTTGCTAAAATTAAGGAAATCATTCCATATCAGGCTGTTACACCGGTTCCAAATTCTCATCCAAGTGTGGAAGGAATTTTTATGCCGAGAGATGCGATGATTACAGCAATTGACTTACGTAACTGCCTTCAGAGAGGCGAGTCACAGGAAGGCGGTTTGTTTATCATCACAAGTTTTAACAAACTGGATATTGCATTCCATGTTGATGCAGTAATAGGAATCCATAGAGTATCATGGGTTGATATTATTAAGCCGGGTGCAACAGTATCAACATCGGATGAAGGTATTTCAACAGGTATCATCAAGATTGATGGTAAGTTGATTATCATTCTTGATTTCGAGAAGATTATCAGTGATATTAATCCTGAGACAGGATTAAAGGTTACAGAAATCGATGCATTGGGTGTCAGAAGCGAGAATGCAGTTCCGATTCTGATTGCAGAAGATTCAGTATTACTTAGAAAATTAATTGTTGATTCTTTGAACAAAGCCGGATATGATAATATCATTAAGGCAGAGAATGGTCAGGAAGCATGGGAAGTGATTACTGATGCAAAGGCAAGGGGAACCCTGGATGAAGAGATTAAGCTGGTTATCACAGATATTGAGATGCCGCTTATGGATGGTCACCGCCTTACAAAGCTGATTAAGAGTGATGATGCAGTGAAACATATACCTGTAGTTATTTTCTCATCACTTGTAAATGAAGAAATGAGAAAGAAGGGCGAGATGTTAGGTGCTGACGCACAGCTTTCAAAGCCTGAAATCGGTAACCTGGTTCGCGTGATTGACCAATTGCTTGCAAAATAACAGACGAAAAGAGCCGGGAATGCTCCCGGCTCTATATTTGATTTATAGTCAGGAAATTGGAGAATTACAAGATGAGTAAGACAGAAAGTTTAAAAGAGAAAATTGCAGATGCAGATTTGGTGTTAGTGGGAATTGGTGAGGAATTTAATGAGGACTTTGCCAAGATAGGAGAGTATCCGAAGCTGGTAAAGGCATTGGATGCGGTAGATAAAGATGAGAAGCTTGCATGGCTGGTTCCTTATCTGGAGCAGATGTATCTGACACAGTATCATAATCAGGAGCTTGCGAAAGCCTATGAGAAGCTTGGTACATTGCTTACTGATAAGAATGCATTTGTGATTACTACATGTATTGATGGAAGAATTGATGATGCGGGGCTGGCACCTGAGAAAATGGTAGCTCCTTGTGGGGGATATCGAAAGCTGCAGTGTAGTGAAAAATGCTGTACACAGCTTTGGGATACTGATGAATTGATGAAGGAGATTCAGGATACAGTTGAAGCACAGGAAGATTTGACAAAGCTTACACAACCTGCATGTGAGCACTGTGGTAAGCCTTTGGTGTTTAATAATATCATGGCAGAGAATTATGTAGAAGAAGGTTATCTGGAGCAATGGGAGAAATATACGAAGTGGTTACAGCTGACCTTGAACAAGAAGCTTTGTATTATAGAGCTTGGAGCAGGAATGCATCTGCCGGGTATCATGAGATGGCCTTTTGAAAAGATTGCATTTTATAATAAGAAAGCAAGCTTTTTTAGAATAAATCAGACGGTATATCAGTTACCGGAGGATGTGGGAGAAAAGGGAATTAGTATAGAAGGGAATGCTGTAGAGTTCTTAAGGAACTTATAAAAGAACTTAAGAACTGAAAAAGATTGAGGGAAATATGTAAATAGGAGGAATTATCATGAGTACTGAAGAAGAAAACTACTTGGATAATTTGCTGAAATCCTTGACTGAGCCACCCAAATCGGAAGTTTTGGAAGAGACAACAGAGGATATGCCATCTGTTACATCAGAAACTATGACAGATGGCACGACAGATGTCACGACATCTGTCGAGACAGAAACTATTACAACTCCCGAAATAGAAGAAATAAATATTGAAGAGCTTCCGGACTTAGAGGAACCTGTAGCGATAGAGGAGCTTCCGGACTTAGAGGAACCTGTGGCGATAGAGGAGCTTCCTGATTTGGAGGAACCTGTGGCGATAGAGGAAGCAGTGGCAGAGGAAACGGCAGTCCAAGAACCGGAAGTAGAAGAATCAGTGACCGAGGAAGTTGTGATTGAGGAACCGATGTTGGAAGAGCCTGTCATAGAGGAAGCTGTAGCAGAAGCGCCTGTCATCGAAGATGTGCAAATGGAAGACTTGGATATGGAAGAATTGAACTTAGATGACATTCAGGTAGATGATATTCAAGTAGAGGAAGTACAGGAGGCAACTTCAAGTAGTGATACAGATGAGTTTAATCTGGATGATTTGGGTCTGGACGATATAGATTTGAATAATATCGATTTAGATAATGTGAGTCTGGATTTGGATGACGCTGATTTTGCGGAATTAACATCGGCTACAGATGTGCAGGATGCAGCACCGGAAGAGGAAGCTGTGGTGGAAGAGCCTGTGGCTATGGCGGAAATGTCTGATGTGTCAGAACTTCCTGATTTAGAAGAAGCTGTTGCTTTAGAAGAGCCGGTAGCAATCACGGAAGAACCTGTGGCTATGGCAGAGGAAGTGCAAGAATCGGCAACTGTTGCAGAAACAGAGGATAATGCTAAGACAGATACTGTGGATATATCTGATTTGGATTTAGATTCCATGGACCTTATGACTTTGGATATTGACAGTCTTATGGGAGATGGGGAACCAACGCAGAATCTTGCGGATTTGATGTCTGAGGAAACAGGTGCAGATGATGATGATATTGCAGATGTATTGAATCTTTTAGATGATGATGCAGATATGGCTGAGATTGGCGATTTGTTATCTAAGTCAGACAGTCATGAGCCTGTGCAGGATGATATGATGGCTATGCTTAGCCAAATGGCTGATACAGAAGCAGAGCAGGTCAATGCCAGCGATAAAGCATCGAGTGCAGCGCCTGAGTCAAAGGGAGCTGAAGATGTTGCAGAGGTTGCCAAGAATGTGGAAAAGAAGAAGGGCAGAAAAATCTTTAAGCCTGAGGTGGATGTGAATGCATCTACAGAGCAGAAGCCGAAGAAGCCGGGGCTTTTCGGAAAGCTGTTTGCAACGTTGACCGAAGAGTGGGAGCCTGAGCCAACCGAAGAGGAATTAAAGGCTGAGGCAGAACAGAAGGCATTTGAAAAGCAGGCGGCTAAGGAGAAGAAGGAAGAAGAGAAGGCTGCCAAGGCAGAAGAGAAGAAACAGAAAGCGGAAGAGGCTGCAGCACTTAAGAAGGCTAAGAAGGAAGAGGCTGACAAAGCAAAGCAGGCTAAGAAGGAAGCCAAGGAAGCCAAGAAAGCGGCTGAGGCGGAAGAGGAAGCAAAAAAGGGTGGTAAGAAGCGTATTTCCAAGAAGAAATATGTGGTGGTTACCATTATGGCAGCTTCCGTACTCGGAGGCATTCTGTTAGCATCAGAGCTGTTGAATTCTTATACGAACAGGATGGACGGCAGAAAGGCTTATTATGCAGGCAATTATAAGGATGTTTATCTGGAAATGTACGGCGAGACGCTGGATGAATCAGATGCATTATTGCAGGCACGTTCCAAGGTAATCATGAAGATGCAAAGAAAGCTGGATTCTTATGAGAATTATCTTAAGATTGGATATGAGCTTGAGGCATTACATGCATTACTGGAGGGCTTAAGTGTATATGATAAGGTAAACCTTGAGGCTGAACAGTATCAGGTAGCTGACAAAGTGGCTGATTTAAAGGCAGATATTTTGATGATTCTGAGTGCTAATTATGGCTTGTCAGAGGAGGCAGCAAGAGAACTTCTTCAAAATGAAGATGAAATTTCGTATACAAAAGCGTTAAATCATATTATAATGGGAACTGATAGTGAATTGGTTTCCAATGATATGGAATAGCAGGAGAATCAGATTGCTATCACAGTTTATTGATATGAGGTTGATTAGATGGTAGCGATTATTGATTACGATGCAGGAAATATTAAAAGTGTAGAGAAGGCATTACTCTCCTTAGGTGAGGAAGCAGTGATTACCAGAGATAAGGACGAAATACTTGCGGCAGACCATGTGATTTTGCCGGGTGTCGGAGCCTTTGGTGATGCGATGGATAAGATTAGGAGATATGGCCTTGAAGAGATTATTAAAGAAGTTGTAGCCAAGGGTACTCCTTTTCTGGGAATTTGCCTTGGATTACAGCTTCTTTTTGAGTCCAGTGAGGAGACAGTAGGAGTGGAGGGCCTTGGTATTTTAAAGGGTAAGATTGTAAAGATACCTGATAATCAGGGCTTAAAGGTTCCGCATATTGGTTGGAATTCGCTGAAGTTTCCGAATAAAGGACGTTTATATGAAGGAATTGAAGAAGATTCGTATGTGTATTTCGTACATTCCTATTATTTGCAGGCTGATGAGCCGGAGATTGTAGTTGCGACGACTGACTATGCAACACATATTCATGCTTCTGTAGAGAAGGGCAACGTATTTGCTTGTCAGTTCCATCCGGAGAAGAGCTCGGATGTAGGATTACAGATTTTAAGGAATTTTATTAACATAGGAAGGTAGTAGGTGTTAGTATGCATACAAAGAGAATTATTCCATGTCTGGATGTAAATAACGGACGTGTTGTGAAGGGTGTTAATTTTGTAAATTTAATAGATGCGGGAGACCCGGTTGCCATTGCGGAGGCTTATGATAAGGCAGGGGCAGATGAGCTGGTTTTCCTTGATATTACGGCATCTTCTGATAATAGAGGAACAGTCGTTGATATGGTTAGAAGAGTGGCGGAGAAGGTATTTATTCCTTTTACCGTTGGCGGCGGTATCAGAACCGTTGATGACTTTAAGGCTATTTTGCGAGAGGGTGCAGATAAGGTGTCTGTGAATAGTGCGGCGATTATGAATCCACGTCTGATTAGCGATGCTGCGGATAAGTTTGGCAGTCAGTGTGTAGTCGTTGCCATTGATGCGAAGAGAAGAGCGGACGGAAGCGGTTGGAATATCTATAAGAACGGCGGACGTGTGGATATGGGTATCGACGCAGTTGAGTGGGCAATGCAGGCAGATAAGCTTGGAGCAGGAGAGATTCTTCTTACCAGTATGGATTGCGATGGCACCAAGGCCGGTTATGATATTGAGCTGACTAAGATTATTTCAGAGAATGTTTCGATTCCTGTGATTGCATCAGGTGGAGCCGGCACAATGGAGCATTTCTATGATGCTTTGGATGCAGGTAAGGCAGACGCGGCACTTGCGGCTTCGCTTTTCCACTTCAAAGAGTTGGAGATTAAGGAAGTAAAGCAGTATTTGCGTGAGCGAGGTATTTCTGTACGTTTATAATTAAGGAGCAAAAGTTTATGGCTATGATTAACAATGATTGGCTTGGCGCATTAGAGAATGAGTTCAGACAGCCATATTATAAGGATTTATTTTCCTTTGTGAAGGATGAATATAGTCAGCAGGTGATTTATCCGCCGGCAGATGATATTTTCAATGCATTTCATTACACACCTCTTAAGGATGTAAAGGTGCTTTTGTTGGGACAGGACCCGTATCATAATGTGAATCAGGCACATGGATTATCTTTTTCAGTGTTGCCGTCACAGAAGGATATTCCGCCTTCCTTGCAGAATATCTATAAAGAGCTGGAGTCGGATTGCGGTTGCTATATCCCGAATAACGGTTATTTAAAGAAGTGGGCAGACCAGGGAGTTTTGCTTTTGAATACGGTATTAACGGTACGCGCACATCAGGCAAATTCTCATCAGGGAAAGGGCTGGGAGAAGTTTACGGACTCGGTTATCAGGGCGCTAAATGAACAGGACAGACCGATTGTGTATTTTCTTTGGGGACGTCCGGCGCAGATGAAGAAGTCTATGCTGAATAACCCTAAGCAGCTGGTGTTAACAGCACCTCATCCAAGTCCTTTGTCAGCATACAGAGGTTTCTTTGGATGTAAGCATTTTAGTCAGGCAAATGAATTTTTGCAGGCAAACGGGATTGCACCGATTGACTGGCAGATTGAGAATATTTAGAGAGGTCGTATGGAGACAAGAATTGCATTAATTGGAATTATTGTAGAGAATATGGATTCTGTAGAGAAGCTGAATCATATTTTGCATGAGTACGGGCAGTATATCATCGGACGTATGGGGATTCCCTATCGTGAGAAGAAGGTGAATATTATCAGTGTTGCCATAGATGCGCCACAGGATATTATTAATGCCTTAACGGGTAAAATAGGGGCTTTGGAAGGAATCGGAGCTAAGACAGTTTATTCGCGTGCAGCTATTGACGCAGATAAGAAAGTATAGTATAGTGTTCCTATGGTGAACTACTAAAGTGTTGCCGTCAGGCAGCACTTTTTTGCGGAAAAGGAAAGTGCTCGAAAAGTAGTGGAAGTTAAACAAGAATCAGCGAAGCTGATTCTTGCAGAGTGTTGCCGCCGGGCAACACTTTTTTGCGCCCTTATGATGTGAGGAGTAGAGAAATGAATGAATCCATATTAGTAGAAAAATTAATGCATTTTGCATTGACAAGGCAGGAGGCAACGATATATCTTTGTCTGGTGTCGAATGAAAAGCTGTCAGGCTATGAGGTATCGAAGCTTACGGGGATATCACGCTCCAATGTATACAGTGCATTGGCGAGACTGGTGGAGGAAGGTGCTGCCTATTTGTTAGAGGGTGATACCAACAAGTACATAGCAGTAGATATTGAGGAGTTCTGTAATAATAAGATTCGTCAGCTGGTAGAGCTAAGGACAGAGCTTAAGAAGGAACTGCCTCAGATTGGCAGAGATACTGAAGGGTATATTACAATTAGCAGTCACAAGCATATCATGGATAAGGTACATAATATGCTGGCACAGGTGGAGCAGAGAGTGTATGTTTCCATGCCGACAGAATATTTGGAGAAGTGCAGGGCTGAGCTTGAGAAGCTGATTGCTGACGGTAAGAAGGTCGTGATTCTGGCACCTGAGAAGGTGGATTTTCCGGGAAGTATCCTATATATCACAACAGAGCATGAGCTACAGATTCGTTTGATTGTAGATTCGGAGTACGTTCTGACAGGAGATATGTCAGGAAGTCCGTCGGACAGCTGTCTGTATTGCGGACAGAAGAATTTTGTTAATGTATTTAAAGAGGCGCTCAGGAATGAGATTAGGCTGATTGAGATAACAGGAGGAGAAAAGTAATGAAAAAGACACCATTTGTAACTAAGGAGCAGATTGAGGAGATTGTAAAGACTTATCCGACTCCATTTCATATTTATGATGAGAAGGGCATCAGAGAGAACGCACAGGCTATGAAGGAAGCATTTGCATGGAACAAGGGCTTTAAGGAGTATTTTGCAGTAAAGGCAACACCAAACCCATTTTTGATTAATATACTTCGTGAGTATGGCTGTGGCTGTGACTGCTCATCTATGACAGAGCTTATGCTGAGCAATGCGATGGGCGTTAAGGGAGAGGATATTATGTTCTCCTCTAACGAGACACCTGCAGAGGAGTATGCATATGCTTATGAGCTTGGTGCTACGATTAACTTAGATGATATTACACATATTGAGTTTTTAGAGCAGACGATTGGTACATTGCCGGAGACTATCAGCTGTCGTTTTAATCCGGGCGGATTATTCAAGATTAGTACAGATATTATGGATAACCCCGGTGATGCGAAGTATGGCTTTACCACAGAGCAGTTATTTGAGGGCTTTAAGATTTTAAAGAGTAAGGGTGTTAAGAATTTTGGTATTCATGCATTCCTTGCAAGTAATACGGTAACAAACGAGTATTATCCAACTTTGGCTAAGACTCTGTTTGAGGTAGCCGTAAAGCTCAAGGAAGAGACAGGTGCCAATATTAAGTTTATCAATCTTTCAGGTGGTATCGGTATTCCTTACAGACCTGACCAGGAGCCAAATGACATCAGAGAAATCGGTGCAAAGGTTCGTGAGGTATACGAGGAGGTTCTTGTACCTGCAGGCATGGGCGATGTTGCTCTTTACACAGAGCTTGGACGTTTTATGATGGCTCCATATGGAGCACTTGTAACCAAGGCAATTCATGAGAAGCATACGCATAAGGAGTATATCGGTGTAGATGCCTGTGCAGTTAATCTTATGAGACCTGCTATGTACGGTGCATATCATCATATTACGGTTCTTGGCAAGGAGGACGCTCCGTTAGAGTGTACTTATGATGTGGTTGGTTCCCTTTGTGAGAATAATGACAAGTTTGCGATTGACAGACAGCTTCCAAGAATTGATAAGGGAGATTATCTGGTGATTCATGATACAGGTGCACATGGCTTCGCTATGGGGTATAATTATAATGGTAAGCTCAAATCAGCAGAGCTTTTATTAAAGGAAGATGGAAACGTGGAGTTAATCAGACGTGCAGAGACTCCAAAGGATTACTTTGCTACCTTTGATTGCTTCGATATTTATAAGAAGATGGGATTTTAAAGGATAATGAACATAAGAAAACTGTTTGGTACAAAGGATTTTTATAAGAAAGTTATTTTTATCACAATTCCGATTATATTGCAGAATGGTATTACGAACTTCGTTGGTTTGCTGGACAATATCATGGTGGGACAGATGGGAACAGACCAGATGTCAGGCGTTGCTATTGTCAATCAGTTGATATTCGTATTTAATCTGAGTATTTTCGGAGGAATTTCGGGAGCGGGAATTTTTACGGCGCAGTATTACGGAAGCGGAAACAGGGAGGGTGTCAGAGACACCTTCCGTTTTAAACTGTTGACTTGTCTTGCGATAGCTGTGATTGGAATTGCTATTTTACTGGCATTTAACACACCTCTTATCAGTATGTTTCTGCATGAGGGAAGCGAGACAGGGGATGCAGCTGCAACCCTGCAGTATGCGAAGAATTATCTGATGGTAATGCTGATAGGTTTATTCCCGTTTGCAATTAATAATGCCTATACAAGTACCCTTCGAGAGACGGGAGAAACGGTGCTTCCGATGAAGGCCGGTATTGTAGCGGTATTTGTAAATTTAATTTTGAACTATATCTTGATTTTTGGTAACTTTGGGGCACCGATGCTTGGTTGTGTAGGTGCGGCGGTTGCTACTGTGATTTCAAGATTTGTAGAGACGGCGATTGTTATTATATGGACACATACTCATAAGGAGAAACATTCTTTCATCGCAGATGCTTTCAAGCAGTTTAGGATACCGAAAGCATTGGTGGGCGATATCTTTAAGAAGGGTATGCCTCTTATGATGAATGAGATTTTGTGGTCTTGTGGTATGACTATGCTGACACAGTGCTATTCTACAAGAGGTTTGGCTACAGTGGCGGCACTGAACATTAGTAATACGATTAATAATTTATTCAATGTCATTTACATTGCGCTTGGCTCTACAGTAGCGATTATTATTGGTCAGCTATTGGGAGCAGGCAAGATGAAGGAAGCCAAGGAGCAGGATGCACAGCTGATTACTTTCTCGGTATTAAGCTGTTTTGTAGTGGGAGCGGTATTGATTGCACTATCATCAGTATTTCCACAGCTTTATAATACGACGGATGAGGTTAAGGATTTGGCACAGCGGTTTATCTGCATCGTAGCATTCTTTATGCCAATGAATGCGTTTCTGCATGCGTCATATTTTACACTTCGTTCAGGCGGTAAGACGATTGTTACTTTCTTCTTTGACAGTGTATATATTTGCTGTCTGAGCGTACCAGTGGCATATGTGCTGGCGCATTTTACGGGTATACCAGTGGTAACACTTTATATTATGGTACAGTGTCTTGATTTGATTAAATGTGTGATTGGCTTCATCCTTGTAAAGAAGGGTGTCTGGTTGCAGAATATCGTGAAGGCGTAAAAGGGAAGAAGTATATGACGCCGAATTTAACAGGTTTCATGCGAAAGCTAGAGCTATAGACTAACATCTATGTCGGTTTTCACAATGAAGCCTGTTCGTTTTTTGACTCGGGTGGTTAAATATTTGTGATTTTAGTTTGTATTATTGTAGTTAAATTGGGATTTAACTGAGCCATGCACAGATGGACCGAATTGGCTGCTGGGAGCTTGCTCACAGGCAGGCATATTCGAGTACAGCTGTATACGGCGAAGCCGTACATGAGGAAGTAGCCCGCAAGGGCGGATTCCGAATGTAGCATGGCGTCTCTATCACTATTATTTAGAGAATAAATCATCCCGTGGACCTTACAGCTCATAAGCATGCTTCTAGGTCCACTACCACTTTAAACAATGGACCTTATAGCTCAAAAGTATGCTCCTGGGTCCATAACTGCTTTAAACAGTGGACCTTACAGTTCATAAGCATGCTCCTAGGTCCATTAATTACTTAAAACAATGGACCTTACAGCTCATAAGTATGCTCCTGGGTCCATTGCTAATATTTATTCATATAGCACATAAGTATTTTTCTCAGTTAAATCCCAATTTTCATGATATGATTATTGAATAATCGTAGAAAAAGTGATAGGCTGATTATAGCGTATATTGAGAGGAGGCTTACGTGTGTTGGTAATGCGTTTGAGATAGTAATTGAAATTGGAGTAATGAATGCTAAAGATTTAGCTCTTATTTTGGTGCAAAGGAATTTATCTCAGATGATTATAACTACGTAAGTTATCTGTATAACAATACAGGTATATTTTTGTATGATTTTTTTGAGATAAGCCACTTATTTGTATAAGTGGTTTTTTGATTTCTGGGAAATACTTATACATCAAAATAATTACGCACATGCAAAAGCAAGGAATATGTTGCATAAATGCGATGCTTTTGCGGTGCGAGAATGTACTTTGCATATTCTTTATTTTTGGAAGGAGAATAATCATATGAAAATATCAAATAATATTATAAAAGAGCAATTAAGAAATGTGTATTTTTTGTGTGGAGGAGCGTATGGCGGAAAAACTACCATGGCACGTTTGATTGAAGAGAAGTATGGAATTTATAGATATCGCCAAGGAGACCATTTTGATGAATACATAAAAATAGCGGAACCTAAATATCAGCCTGCACTGTGTGTGGAACGAAGCAAGGATTGGCATGGTTTTTTTGCACAAGAACCAAGGAAATATGCAGATTGGATGCGGCAAGAACTTAGAGAAGAAGCTGAGTTCCTTATTACGGATTTAATTCGTGTTGCCAAGGATCAAAAGGTTATTGTGGATGCAATTGTTCCGATAGACATCTTAAAAGAAATAACAGATTATGAACATGTTATTCTGCTTTTTGCGCCAGATGAAATGAAGCGACAACATTATTTTGATAGGGCAGATAAAGATGAGGTGTATCAGTTCATATTGTCATTCCCGGACGGAGAGGAATTATTGAAAAATGTCATAGAGGCATTAAATATTGATAATAAAGAAGAACGAGATGCTTTTATAAAAAGTGGATTCAAGTATATCGAAAGAACGGACAATGATTCAAGCGAAAACACATTAGATATTATCGAAAAACACTTTGGATTTCAATAAGTGACGTTGTTACTTCGGCAGTCAATTCGCACCGGATTGTCGTTTTTCCATTCTGCGCCAGCTATAGAAGCCATAGATATCATTTGCAAGGAATGCAATAAAGCAAACAGCGACGGAGATATATCTTGTATTTGTTATACTTGCCAGTATCCATAGGATAATTAAGATGATGTCATTGGCAGCATAGGCAAGGGAGAAGTAAGGACTTCTGCGGAAGGTTAAGTATACTGCAAGAAAGCTTGTAGTAACGGACAGAGTGCTTGGTACTAGGTTAGTTGTATTGAGTGTTGCAAGTATAAAATAAAATATAAGTGTAACGAATAGAGTAAGCAACGACATAAAGATTACTTCTTTCTTGCTGATATGATTCACCTGTACTTCCGCTCTGTTACCATTATAGGGATGACGAAGCCATGAAATCAGTGCGAATACAGCCATTGGCATCGTCATGCCAAGATAAGTAATCATTTCGCCATAATAAGCAAAAGAGTAAGAGATGATACCATATAGTAGGCTAAAGATGACCATAAGAAGCTGTCCGATTGGATTACCCTTGGCATTAATGATGATAGAGGTTACGCCAAGTAGGGAAGCGGCAAGTGTCATATAATTTGTTCTGTCAAAGATAAGAAATGACAGAAGGATTAGTAGGATGGAGCGGCTCCATAGTGTAAGTTCTGTTTTTGAAAAGTAATGTGTTAGCTTAGTCATGGTAAGATTCCTTTCTGGGTAATATGATTGGCATGTGTTTTGTATACATAGAAAAAGCATTCGTAAACATATCTTCTAAGACCTAACGATATGCTTGCGAATGCCTTTTGCATCCAACTACCCGGTGGCAGTATAATATTTGTTTGATTTAGATATCTTAGCATTTGATGGCATGTGCTGTCAATGATAATTGTGTATATAGAGAATTTTGGTGGCGTTATACACAAAATGTCACATTTGCTATTCTTAGGTCTGTCGGAGTTTTGCTATATTTGATTGGAGATAACTGGAACGAGGTAGGGAAGGTGAACTTTGACAGTTGAAAGGGATAGGAGTAGAATAAAGAAGAATAGAAAAAGGGGGCTTATGTATGAAACGATATGTTATGTTTGCGTAGCACTGGCTATTGCAATAAAGAGTGATTGTTATAGCCAATGCTTTTCCTAAGAGAATATATAATTAGGAGGCAAACATGGGCTATATAAAAGCAGAGGATATTCTGCCGATTGAAGTGATTGAATTAATACAACAGTATGTGGATGGACAAAATATCTATATTCCAAGAAAGGATAAGAACCGCATGGAATGGGGAGCGGGAACTGCTACCAGACAGGAGCTTTGTGCCAGAAATCAACAGATATATGATGATTTCTGCTTAGGCATTAGGGTACAGGAGCTTGCAGAGAGGTATTGTTTGTCAGTAAAGAGCATACAGCGTATTGTTAGAGAAAAGAAAGTGTCGTAGAGTAAGTCGATACAACGAAGAAAATTTCGTTGTATCGGCTTGTTTTTAAAAAAAAATTTACTGTGGCGCATAAATTCTTATAAATAAGTATGAGGTGGATAAGGACGCAGAGGGGTGTTATTATAAACGTAATATAAGGAGGCGGATGTGATGGAAACATTTTATGGTTATCATGTGGTGACCGAAAGACCGATGTATTTAGGGCAGCATATTGTTTTTGATGAGAATCATCGCAGTGGCGTGTATCAGAGAGTAATGGAAAGAAAAGAGATGGTGGAAGCTATTTATGCGAAACCGGAAGAATATGAGTTGATAGAGTTAGAATATCCTGTGGTTGTAGCGTTAAGGGAACTGGCATTAGAGGAGGTTCGAAAGGAAAAGTATCCTGAATATCCTTCCCGAATGGGATGTTTGTATGTGTCGGAGAGCATGCAGGAGGCAGAACAGTGGGCAGATTATTTTATCAGTCTTAACAGACCGACTTTTCAGATTGTGAAGCTTAAGGTTACAGGTAGTAGGTTTGTAGGAGATGCAACAAAGTGCTTTCATGCGACGATTCATAAGGATGAGAACTTAGAAATGGCAGAAAAGTATTGGAGAAATGTAGAGAATTCAAGTGATGAACCACCGATAAAGGAGATTTTAGTTGGCGGAGACATAGAAGTGGTAGAGCTTGTAAAGGAGTATGCAGATGTATCAGGTAATTAAGAATTATAGAGATAATGAAGAATTAAGAAGAAGTTTCAATGAATTGGCAGGGGCAACCTTTGGACTTAATTTCGAGGACTGGTATCAGAATGGCTTCTGGAGTGACAACTATAATCCTTATTCTATTGTGATAGATGGAAAGGTGGTTTCTAATGTGTCTGTGAATAAGACAGATATGTTGATAGATGGTGAAGTAAAGCATTTTCTGCAATTGGGAACGGTTATGACAGATGAAGCATATCGTAATAGGGGACTTAGCAGACGCATCATGGAGGAGATTGATAAGGACTATGCCGGAAAGGTGGATGGTATTTATCTGTTTGGAAATGATAATGTGGTAGAGTTTTATCCCCGATTTGGCTTTGCGAAAGGAGAAGAGTATTTGTATTCAAAGAATGTTTCGCTTTCAGGCGAATCGCAGGTAGAACAGGTTGTGGCAGATAATCCTAAGGCGTGGCAGCAGTTAACAGATGTCATGAATAGAAGCATTTTTCGTGGAAAAATGGATATGCTTTATAACAATGAGCTGATTATGTTCTATGTGAGTAAGTTTATGCAGGAAAATGTTTATTACCATAAGGCTTCAGATACCTATGTCATTGCGGAAATAGAAGGGGATAGTTTGTTGATACATAATGTGTTTTCTAGTACCGTAACAGAGCTTGAAGATGTGATTGCATTATTTGGTCAGGATATCAAGGAAGTGACATTAGGTTTTACACCGTTGAACGTCGAGGGCTATACGATAGAAAATTATCATGAAGAGGATTGCAATTTCTTCGTAAAAGGCGCTGTCTTTGACATGATGGAAAGAGAAAAGCTTAGAATACCTAGTCTTTCTCATGCATAAGCCAAGAAAAAAGATGATAAAATTATGACATTTTTATTGACAGGAGCATATAATAGTTCTATAATTCAAAACAATTAAATAATATAAATAGAAACCGTTGAAGCGGAGATAACGGCAATGATGCCTTTACAGAGAGCCTGTGTTGCTGAGAATCAGGTGAGAAACAAGTTGTCAAATGGACCGCTGAGGGCGCAGTCAAAAGTGTAGATGATTTTACACCTAGTATTCTGCGACGTGTTGGCATACGTCAGTTGCCGGGGAT
>SVFJ01000045.1 GCA_015056925.1 Lachnospiraceae bacterium
CTTATCAGTGTTATTATTTGCAATAACCAGAGAATCCTATGCAGTGGCTGTAGTATTTCTGCTATTAGTAATGAAAGGGATATTACTTTTAAAGTGTGCAAAGGTATAAGGACACGAAAATTTCAGGTTGTCCATGATTTGGTTGCTATGTTTTGAATACCATCGCCTATAGAGCCATTGTAGAGAGCAAAATCTACAGTGGCTTTTATGCTACATAGTTACTCACACAAAGCATCAATAATAGGATAGCAGATATTATTGTGTTGTGATATTATATCAACATAATTACTAATACTATAAAGAAATCGAAGTAGGTACATATGGAAGAAAGAACAAAGAGAATTATTGAAGCGTGTTTGCAGGAAATCAGTAACAATCCGGTAGATATTTTTGACCATATAGCTCAAATGGATTTTGTCAGAATACATGGACCGGAACATCATGTGTTAGATGGAGCGGCATTGTTAACAGCCTTTTATAATGCAGGTGGTAAAATCGACCTGAAGAATAGCTTAAATGAGCTTATGAAAAGAGGATTACAAATGCCGGGAGCTACTTGCGGGATGTGGGGAGTCTGTGGTGCTGTAAGTTCTATGGGAGCGGCGCTTTCTATCATCGATGGAACGAGTCCGCTGAGTGCTGATGCTTCATGGGGGAAGCACATGGAGTTTACCTCTAAGGCATTATATAGCTTGTCACAAGTAGGTGGACCAAGATGCTGTAAGAGAGATGCGTTTTTGAGCTATCAGAATGCAATCCAATATGTAAATGAGAATTATGATGTTGCATTACAAAGCAAAGAGATAGAATGCTGTTTTAGTGATAAAAATGAGCAATGCCTGAAAGAAAAATGTCCTTTTATTGGCAGAGCCTTTGACGATAATTGGGGACTAGAAGACCCTACTGGAAAATCAGATGAAGAATTTAAGAAAATAATAAAAGAAATTGAAAACAAGATTTTACAATTAAGAGATGAATTAATATAAAATCACTAAAAAAGGTATCCGGAAGTCGCATCGAAGACTTCCGGATACCTTTTAAATTATATTAACCCATAGTTACAACAACATGAATATCCTTCTTGTTAGCATCGTAAGGGATTACATTACCCTCTACAGCAACACCGTCAACTACCATAGATACAACACCCTTCTCAACATTGTTAGGGTTAAGAACCTCGATATGATAGTTAGCACCACGGTAAGAACGAGTTACCTTAAAGTCGCCAAAGCCCTTTGGTACACAAGGGTTAACCTGTAAACCGTGATGGGTTGGGTAAAGACCAAGGATGTACTGTGAAATATTAACGAAAGTCCAAGCAGCAGTACCTGTTAACCAGCTGTTTTTAGCCTCGCCGTGGAACTTCGCATCTCTACCGGCAATCATCTGAGAGTAAACATATGGCTCTGTACGATGAATCTCACTGATTTCCTCAGTATAAGCAGGACAAGTCTTCTGATAAATCTCAAAAGCTCTGTCGCCACGACCAATAACTGTCTCAGCAATAGAAACCCAAGGATTGTTGTGGCAGAAGATACCTGCATTCTCCTTGTATCCCGGTGGATATGAAGAAACCTCACCAAGCTCTAAGTGATACTTAGTATAAGCAGGCTGTAAAATCATAACACCATACTTAGTATCAAGACGCTCCTTAACAGAGTCAAGAGCCTTCTTGGCATGACCTTCCTTAACACCAACACCTGCTAATACGCAGAAGCCCTGTGGCTCGATGTAAATCTGGCCTTCCTCACATTCTTTAGAACCAACCTTATTGCTATAAGAGTCGTATGCACGAACAAACCAGTCGCCGTCCCATCCGCTCGTAAGAATAGTGTCATACATCTCGGCAACTTCTTTTCTGGCGTAAGCTGCTTCCTCTGTATCTCCCATAAGCTCGCAAAGCTGAGCATACTCTTCACCATATTTAACAAACATACCTGCAATGAATACTGACTCAGCAACAGGACCTTCACTTGGACCAAATGTCTGGAAGGATTCGCCCGGATGCTCTGAGAAACAGTTGAGGTTCAAGCAGTCGTTCCAGTCTGCACGACCGATTAATGGTAATTTATGAGGACCCTTGTGAGTAACTGTAAAGTCGAAAGAACGCTTTAAGTGTCCCATAAGAGTTGTAGCCTTAGACCAGTCGTTATCGTAAGGAACCTGCTCTGTAAGAATAGATGTATCACCAGTCTCACGAACATAAGCACTTGTTCCTGCAATTAACCACAATGGGTCATCGTTAAATCCGCCACCGATATCTGCATTACCCTTCTTGGTAAGCGGCTGATACTGGTGATATGCGCTACCGTCTTCAAACTGTGTAGAAGCGATATCAATGATACGCTCTCTTGCACGGTCCGGAATTAAATGCACGAAACCAAGTAAGTCCTGACAGCTGTCTCTAAAGCCCATACCTCTACCGATACCTGACTCGTAGTAAGAAGCTGAACGGGACATATTGAAGGTTACCATACACTGATACTGGTTCCAGATATTTACCATACGGTCAACCTTGTCATTAGAAGACTCTACATGGTACTTAGAAAGAAGCTCTTTCCAGTATGCCTGTAAATCAGCAAATGCAGCATCAACCTTCTCAGGTGTTTCGTAACGTGCAATCATCTCGAAAGCACGAGTCTTATTGATAACATTATGAGACTCCCACTTCTCTTCCTGTGGATTCTCAATATAACCTAAAGTAAATACATATGTACGAGACTCACCCGGCTGTAATGTGATATTCAACTGATGGCATGCAATTGGTGACCATCCGCTTGCCATAGTATTCTTACACTGACCATTCTCAACAACCTCAGGGTTATCACAGCCTCTGTAAGCACCCAAGAAATCATCACGGATTGTATCAAAGCCGGCGATAGGAGCGTTAACAGAGTAAACGGCGTAGTGATTACGACGCTCTCTGTACTCAGTCTTATGGAAAATAGTAGAGCCTGATACCTCAACCTCACCACAGCTTAATAATCTCTGGAAGTTCTTCATATCGTCATCTGCATTCCACAAACACCACTCAACATAGGAGAATGCCTTTAATTCCTTAACTTCATTGCTGTTGTTTGTCAATGTCAGTTTACTAACCTCGCAGTTATCATTCATAGGAACGAAGGTCAAAAGTTCTGCCTTTACATCCTTCTTAGAAGATGTAAAACGGCTGTATCCGATACCGTGACGGCATTCGTAAGCATCAAGCTCAGTCTTTACCGGCTGCCAGCCCGGATTCCATACAGTATCTCCATCCTTAATATAGATATATTTGCCACCCATATCCATAGGCACATTGTTATAACGATAACGAGTTAAGCGAAGAAGCTTTGCATCCTTGTAAAAGGTGTAGCCGCCGCAGGTGTTAGAAATTAAACTAAAGAACTCATTACATCCAAGGTAGTTAATCCAAGGTAGTGGAGTCTTCGGAGTGGTAATGACATATTCCTGATTGGCATCATCAAAATAACCGAATTTCATAAGTAAACTCTCCTTTTTCAAAATTGATTTAATGACTGAGCACTCACACACATATGCTCAGAAAACGTTTAAGTAACATTCTATGACCGCATTATACCGAATAAAATGAGGAAAAGCAAGGGTGTAATGTTCGATATTATCCATGAAAAATAGAGAAAAATTACCCTAAAATTTGAAGATATCATAAAAAAAGAGACATATTTTTGCCCAAGTACTATATATCTAAATAGATATGTAAACCACAAAGCAGAGCCTTTTAGCACATAATTTCATGAAACTTATTATGCAAAGTTAAAATTGCACATAAATATTAGAAAAACTATTGCAAAACTATACAAAATGATGTATCATTAAAGACGTAAACGATTAAGTATTTGAAAATTATGTTTACCACTTGAAGTACAAGTATTTGGAAGGGAGCAAGGTTTTATGGTTTCCATGAAGGATATCGCTGCAGCATGTGGCGTTTCGGTTGCTACAGTTAGTAAGGCGATTAATAATCACAGTGATATAGGTGAGGAAACGAAGGCTCTCATTAAAAGTAAGGCAAAAGAGATGGGTTATCACCCGAATACATGGGCACGTGCTTTGAAGACAAATAAAAGCTACAATCTGGGAGTACTTTATAAGGAGGCTTCTGGCAGTGGTCTGACGCATGATTACTTTTCTCAGATATTAGAGAACTTTAAGGTAACTGCTGAGAATCAGGGTTATGATATCACTTTCTTGAATAATTCCAAGCTGGGTAATGATAAGGTTTCTTATCTGGACCACAGTATTCACAGAGGAATGGACGGTGTGATGATTGCGATTGCAGATTATCAGAGTCCGGAGGTAATTGAATTATTGCAGAGTGATTTGCCGGTTGTAACGATTGACTATGTATATAATGGCAGGATATCTATTAGTTCAGACAACATCGGTGGTATGAGAGCACTGATGGAGCAGGTATATGCCTGCGGACATAGGAAGATTGCATATATATATGGGGAGGAATCATCGGTAACGAGTAATCGATTATCTACCTATTACCGCTTTTTAGAGGAGAAGGGAATTGCAGCAAACGATGACTATGTCAAAGAAGGCAGGTACCGGGATTCCTATGCGGCAGGTAAGATAACAGAGGAATTACTTGATTTGCCGAATCCGCCGACTTGCATTTTATATGCTGATGATTTTTCGGCAATCGGTGGAATGAATGCAATCAAAACCAGAGGAATGAGTATTCCGGAAGATATTTCCATTGCAGGATATGATGGCATTTTAATGGCATCGCAGTTGAGTCCTACACTTACAACCTATTGGCAGAATACGGTTGAGATAGGCAAGATGGCTGCGAATGAATTAATTAACTTAATAGAACGACCTAAATCTACTATTATCAAACAGTATACAGTAGAGGGTAAGCTTATTGAAGGGAAATCGGTGGCATTTCCTAAGTAATCAAAGAGACTGAAGTTTAGTCTACTCTAAAGGGGATATTAAGTCGCAGAGCGATTTAGTATAGAAGTAAGGCAAACATTTTTTATTCTAAAAGGGAGGATTTTTAAATGAAGAAAAAACTTATCAGCGTATTATTATCAACAGCAATGTTGGCAACTGCATTGACAGGATGTGGAGATTCTGCTTCAACATCTTCATCATCAGGCGGTGCTGCAAAGGATGATTCAGCAGTATCTGCTTCAGGCTACAAGGGTGAGCTTGAGATTATGCACTACTCTACATCAGAGGAGTCACAGGGTAACGGTGGTTCAGATGGATTCCGTACAGTATTAGCAAATTGGGATGCTGCAAACCCGGACATCACATTAACACAGAATGTATTAGCTAATGCAGAGTACAAGACACAGATTGCTACTTTGGCAGCAGCAGATGACCTTCCGGATGTATTCTTATTACAGGGTATGAATACAATTGAGTGGGCTAAGCAGGGCTTGGTTTATGATTTGACAGCAGATATCGAGTCATCTCCATACTATGCAGATTATAACACAGCATACTTTACACCATTTACTACAGAGGGTAAGATTTACGGTTATCCATGTTTAACAGGTGGTACATGTACAGTAGTTATCTATGATAAGGCTATGTGGAAGGAAGCGGGATATGATACATTCCCTTCAACATGGGCAGAGGTAGAGAAGGCTGCTGAGTACTTCAATGGCAAGGGAATTACAACTGTTGCGTTTGGTAATGGTGGTAAGTGGCAGGCTAACTCAGACTTCATGTCTACATTAGGTAACAGATATACAGGACCAGAATGGTTCTCAAGCTTAATTGCAAAGAGCGGTGCTTCTTTCGAAGATCCTGAGTTTGTTGCAGCTCTTGCAGAGACACAGAGACTTTTCACACAGACAGATATTTTCAATGCTGACTACAATGCAGTAACAAACGAAGATGCTCGTGAGTACTATATTGCTGGTACAGCAGCAGCATTCATTGGTGGTAACTGGGATGAGTCTTATATCGCAGCTACATTAAAAGAGTCAGATGAAGCAAAGTGGAAGAATATCGGATTTGCAGTACTTCCACAGCCAGCAGATGCTACAAAGGCTCCTGATTCACAGAACATCGGTCTTGGTTATGCAGTGGCAATCAATCCTAAGTTAGCAGATGATCCAGCTAAGCTTCAGGCAGCTATCGATCTTGCAGAGTACATTACAGGTCCTGCATTCTCTAACTTCGTAGCAAGTAACTATGCACTTGGTGGATTAACAAAGGTTGCAGATGTAGACTTAAGCAAGTTTGACCAGATTACACAGGACTTCTATAACTGGTCATACGTAGATACATCTACATGTGAAATCTATGACTCATACATCAACAGCGCAGTTTGGGATGTATTCAACACAGATTTACAGTCAATGATGAATGGTGATAAGACACCAGCAGAAGTAGCAGCAAATACACAGGCTGCATATGTAGCAAATTACTAAGGATTAGAGGAATTAAGCTTCCTAAAATAATGAATCTAGAGCCGTTCTGGTATTGATAGAACGGCTCTATTTCTAAAAAATGGGGGGAGAAAAAGATGTTAAAGACGATTAAACCAAAGGGGCATGTTATATTTTTATATTTATTAGCTCCTGTAGCAATTTTTGTATTTACGGTATTTATTCCATTATTAACTGCTTTCCGCTATAGCTTTTATGAGTGGAAGGGTGGTCCGCAAAAGACATTTATTGGATTAGACAATTACTTGAATCTGATAGAGGATTCAGTTTTCTGGCAGTCATTTGGCCACAATATATATTTGGTAATAGCCTGTATTATTGGGCAGATAGGAATTGCGTTTGTATTGGTACTTATGATTAATTCCAAGCTGGTTAAATTCAAGACAATGCACAGAACCTTTGGATTTTTCCCAAGTACGATATCTGCAGTTTGTATCGGTTTGATTTGGAATATGATTTATCATTATCAGTACGGTATTATTAATTGGTTTTTGAAGCTGATTGGAAGAGAAGATTTGGTTAAGGTGTGGCTTAATGAATCTAGCCTGGTTATGCTTTTAGTTAGTATTCCGTTAATTTGGCAGTACATAGGTTACTATATGGTTATCATTATTTCTGCAATTTCTTCGATTGATACAGAAATCTTTGAAAGTGCTGAGATTGATGGCGCAAATGGAATTCAGAGGGCAATTTATATTGTCTTACCTTTAATTAAGAATACATTATTAGTCTGCTTAACTCTTTGTATCGCAGGTAACATGAAGGCATTTGATAACATCTATGTTATGACACATGGTGGTCCTGGAACGGATTCTATGGTTATGGCGATGTATGGTTATCAGATTTCGTTCAGCCAGTCTAATATGGGTTATGGTAGCTGTATTTCAATTGCAATCTTTGTATTGTCATTATTAGTTATTGGTGGTTCGCAGGGTATACTTAAGTTCCTGACCAAAGAGAAGGAGGCGTAAGTATATGGAAAAGAATTTAATGGTACAAAAGGTAAGAAATGGCGTATTAGGCGTAATACTTAACGGCATATTAATTATTTTCTCGTTGACATGTATTTTCCCGTTGGTTTGGATGTTCTATTCGTCCTTCAAGGAAAAGAGAGCATTTAATGCAGATATTATGGGCTTGCCAAGTGAGCCGACATTGGTAAATTATATTCGTATTCTTACTAACTCGGACTATCATCTGGCAGAGTCGATGTGGAACAGTGTCAGAACAACTGCATTATCAGTATTCTTCATTGTGTTGTTCGGGTTTATTGTAGGATATATTCTTGCGAGAGTTCGTTTTAGAGGAAATCGTTTATTGTATATGATGTTCCTGATGGGAATGTTGATTCCGATTCATTCTCTTTTGGTTCCGATTTATGTGGTATTTAACAATACAGGTATGTCGAATAAGTGGTTTACTTTGTTATTGCCGTATGTGTCATTTGGATTACCGCTTTCCATCTTCTTGGTAGAAGGATATGTGAAGAGTATTCCGATTGCGCTTGAAGAAGCAGCGGCGATTGACGGAAGTAGCTTTTCGAGAACACTTTGGACAATTATTTTACCGATGTGTAAGCCGATTCTTGTAACGGTTGCGATTATTCAGGTATTTGGTAACTGGAATGAGTTCTCATTTGCATTGGTATTGATTAAGGACGTTGCGTTGCAGACGGTGCCATTAGCATTGACACAGTTCAAGGGGCAGTTTGCATCAGATTATCCAAAACAGATGGCAGCAATGCTGATTACCATGTCACCAATTATTGTTCTTTACTTTGCGTTTAGTAAGGAAATTATTAAGGGAATGGTAGCAGGTGCTGTAAAAGGTTAAGTATATTACGAGTAGGTGCAAAACCCTACTCGTTTTTTATATTTTTGTGTATAATAAAAGAAAAGGGGATGCGAAAGGTGGAAAACTATTCATGAATATGTTGGATGTTATAAATTATCTTGAGGGCAATTCAATGCTTGCGGTAGGTGTTCGCCTTTTGCTGGCAACATTGTTTGGATGTCTGATTGGTTGGGAGCGAATCGCTAATAAACAAAAGGCAGGTATCAGAACCTTTGCACTGGTAAGTCTTGGCGCTGCTGTTGCGACGGTTTTGAATTTGTATCTAGTAGATAGTATGGGGGAAAGTGTAGATGCCAGTCGTATTCCAGCAGGAGTGGTAAGCGGTATTGGATTTTTAGGTGCCGGTACGATTATTGTGACAGGGCGTAATCAGATTAAGGGCTTAACCACGGCAGCAACCATGTGGGTAACGGCATCTATGGGTATGGCAATTGGTGCAGGATATCTTGGAGTCGGAGTAGTATGCTTTGTGCTGGTTATGATTACAAACAGGATTCTGTTTGCATTGAGCAGGCAGGTAGAGGAGCACAGCAGATATATCAGCATTTATCTTGAGGTGGAAAAGGCGAAGGGAGTCATAAAGCTACGTCAGTATATTTCTGAGACGGGCTATGATTTGAACTCCATGAATAAAACAAAAGAGAAGACCTTACAGGCATCGGATGTGGCGATTACCATAGAACTGGATATGAAGAAGAAAAAGGACCATATCAAGGTGTTGGAGGAGTTTGCTAAGCTTGAATATGTGAATTATTTGGAAGAGGTCTGACTTGCGTGATAGATTGCTATCATGTACAATGACAAAAGAAAATAAGAAATAAGGTAAGAGTATGAGTGAGAATTATAAAGTAAAAAAATTAGATAAACCAATAGATTGGACAGTAGAGGTTCCGGGGTCAAAGAGTATGACGAACAGGGCGCTTTTGATAGCAGCTTTGGCAGATGGGAGAACCTTACTAAAGGGCGTGCTTTTTAGTGATGATTCCAGATATTTTTTAAGTTCTTTACAGTCCTTGGGATTTCAGGTAGAGATAAATGAGGTGGCAAAAGAAGTTGCAATTACAGGCTTGAATGGCAGGATTCCTGTAGAAAGTGGAGAAATCTACGTAGGAAGTGCAGGTACAGCAGCTAGATTCTTAACAGCCATGCTTGCGATGGCAAAAGGAACCTTTGTGATTCAGGCATCAGAGCAGATGAAGAAGAGACCAATGAAGCCTTTGTTTGATGTGCTGACAGGCATGGGAGCGCAGATTACATATTTGGAAGAAGAAGGATTTTTGCCGATTCAAATCAAAGGTATTGGTTCTGAAAAGTGTGAGACAGAAGCTAAGCCGCGCAAGGTGCAGCTTGATATTAGCAAGAGTACACAGTTTTTAAGTGCACTGATGCTAATTTCTCCTATGATTAAGGAAGGTCTTGAGATAGAGATTACCAGCGAGAAGAAGGATGGTTCTTATATCAGAATTACCCGTAAGATGGTATCACAGTTTGGCGTGCAGGTTGATTTTGACGGAGACAAGTATTGTATTGTACCGAATGCGTCATATCAAGCGGGAGAGTATCAGATTGAGCCTGATGTTTCGGCAGCATGTTATTTCTATGCGGCAGCTGCTCTAACTGGTGGTCGTGCATTGGTGAAGAATGTAACTTGGGAATGTATGCAGGGAGATTTAAAGTTCATCAGTCTCTTGGAGAAGCTTGGCTGTAAGGTGGAGCAGAAGCCGGAGGGAATTGAAGTAGTTGGCATTGAGAATGGAAAGCTTCCGGATATCACAGTGGATATGAATGATTTCTCTGACCAGACCATGACCCTTGCGGCGATTGCACCGTTTGCAGAGGGTGTGATTCGCATAGAGAATATTGGTCATATCAGATTGCAGGAGTCAGACAGAATCCACGCGATTGTGACAGAGCTTACAAGACTTGGTATCAGATGTGAGGAAGAAGATTCTGCAATTACAATATATCCGGGAATGCCAAAGCCTGGTGTGGTGCAGACCTATGATGACCATCGTATGGCAATGGCATTTTCACTGATTGGACTTAGGGCAGAAGGCATCGAGATTGCAAATCCTGAGTGCTGTAGAAAGACTTTTGAAGAGTATTTTACAGTATTAGATGCATTAACCAAACCGCTGGCTTAGCCAGTGGTTTTTTTTGCCAGGTAATCGCAGATATAAGTGTGTTGCGTGTATGAAATATCTAAAAATTCGATAAAACTATGGAATAATTAATTGATTTTATGAAAGAAGTATGATATCTTGGTTTACATAAAAGGGGACAATAATATAAGCAACATGTGGAAACGTTAGGGTACAGAGCAGAAAGATTTTGTAATAGCTTTTATTTTTGTCTATGGTTACAATATCAGTTGAATTACCAGTTATGGCTACAGAAGTTAATACAGAGGTAGTCGAGACAGAAGTAGTCGAGACAGAGGTGGTCGAGACAGAGGTTATTGAGACAGAGGTAGTTGAAACAGAGGTAATTGAGACAGAAGTGGTTGAGACTGAGGAAACAACTGAGACGGAAACTGATAGCTGGGATGGTGTGACAGATGTAGAAGGCTATTATATGCAGACATTGCCTCAGGGGGTATATGACTTTGTAGTATCCAAATCAGGGTATTTGCCATATACAGTAGAGGGGATAGTGGTGAATCCAGATGAAACAACATATATGGAAACCTTTGTTATGGGAATCTGGGCAACAAATCTTACGGGAAACTACGGGGTACAAGGATTTGTGAAGGATGCATTAAAAGGAACGTCGGTAGAAAATGCAACGGTAAAACTTCGTAAAGGTTGGAATAATCAAACTGGGGAGCATCACCGAGTGACCTGGATTCACATTTGACATATTATGTAGATGGTGTACAGCAATGTCATGTGTATTATGCCAATAAAACGGGATTTTATGATGGAGAAATCATAGCGCAGTTAGATTTGGATGATGTATCATCTTATGTACCTAAAGACAAAATAGGAACAGTATGGCATGTATTTGATATTACCGATGAAGGAATTAAGTCAGTGAATGAATTCTATACCTCATATGGTTCGACAGGAGTACGTTAATGGAGAAAAAGAAGAAAAAAAGAATTATAATTATAGTCGTTGCATTATTGATAATTGTAAGAATCTGCTTTATGAATTATCGCTTGATAATAAACCCTGCCCAAATGCCGGATATTGTGTTTTTGAATATTATTGATTATACAGCACTAGATGGAGATTCGACATATGCAATGACATTTTACGATAAGAATGGAGTACACTATACTTCAAATGACCCATATAGTTTAGGCTTTAATTTTGATAAGTTGGTTAAGGACTATAGAGCCGGAAAGCTGGAAGATAAAATATCATATCATATGACTTGTGATGTAGATGAATTGTTTGAAAATTATCAGAAGCTATGTACAGTGAGTGGAAATCCGTTACTGGAAATCGAGTATCCTGAAGTATCTCCGCAAGTACAAGCAGTTAAAACCACATGGTATGGACTGTATTATGATATGTTTGGAAATGTAAAGTCAGTTGTGCTTCATAAGGAAGATGCAGCAGGACATCATTATACTAATAATGAAACAGCCAATGAGATTTATGAGTGGTACATGGGAACGTTTAAAAAACAGTAATACATATACGAATTGCAGTTATAAAGTTCTATAAAGTAAATCCGACTCTTGTCTTAACGATGAGAGTCGGATTTTTCTTTCGTTTTATATAAAATTATTCAACTGTAACAGTATCCATCAAGTATTCATCTACGACTTCAACTAACTTAGACTGCATTAAAGCACCCTGTCCGCCGTATGACTCAATCATACCGTCTACATATTCCTGACTGCTTGTTGAAACCAACTCTTCCATGTAAGCTGCTACGTCAAAGCTAAGACCAGCCTTCTCGTAGATTGCCTGATAGATAAGAGCCGCCTTTACAGTATCCTTTGCACGGGCTGTAAGGTCCTTCTCATAATCAGCTTCATTCTCAATACCTTCCATGATATCCCATGGATTTGTATAAGACATACCGTAGGAACCAAGCATCTGATTATAGTATGAAACTGTAGATTCATCGCCATACTTGGTTGTAGATTTTACGTTCTTCAAGTATGCACTAGGATACTTATTCACTGTGGAATTCTCGAAGATATAATTCTCGATGTATTCCTGTAAATGCTGCTCATAATAGAAGTTCTCAACATATGCAATATATTCCTCTGTATTAGAAGCTACATCTGAAAGATACTCTGTAACGAACTCATCGTTAAACTCAGGAATAACATAAATACCGTGAATGGTAACTGCAAAGCTTGCATCCTTGCCTGCAAGATCAGGATTGTTGGAATACTCTTCCGGGAAAGTAACCTCAACAGTAACCTCCTCGCCCGGAGCATGACCGATTAATTGCTGCTCAAAATCATCAATGAAAGAACCGGAACCGATTGTGAGGTCATAGCCTGTACCGCCGGAATTACCACCCTCAAACTCAACGCCGTCAATAGAACCAACATAATCAATATTAACAACATCACCATCTGCAATCGTTAATGATGCATCTGTAGATAATTCTTCTGAATCCTCAAGCATAGCCTGGATATCTGTATCTACCTCTTCTTGTGTAGCAACGACCTCAGACATTGGAACTACAAGGCTCTCATAATCTGCCAGTGTAACAACAGAAGCAGCTTCTACATCTTTGATAAGACCGTCATCTGTCAGACATGCACTGAAATCAGAGCTTGAAGTTGTTCTGGTTGCTGACTGATAAATACCTGCTGCAATAGCGAAAACAAAGAATACAACAATAGCTGTAGTAATAACACCAAAAATGATATTGGAAAGTAATCTCTTCTTCTTTTGCTGAGTTACTTCTTTATGGCGATTTTCTCTTTTCGCTTTACTCTTACTGAGTGTTTCGTTTTCTTGATTGTTTGCCATAATATAATACCTTACCTTTCCGGGTGAAACCCCTCACAATAAAGTAACATAAAAAGTGAAAAAAGAAAATACTCAGACAAAAATTCACAAAAGAAACATAATTTAGAGAGATTTGAGATAAGAAAGCATAAGGTTACTTGACAATAATTGACTGAAAATAATATAATAATAATATGAATGTTTTGAAAACTTTATTGAGGAGAGTGTGAGAAATGGATGTACAGGATATACCTATGTTGGCACCTGCCACAATCAAGGTAAGCAAAGAAGGAAAATCAGCAATTTTCGATACACAGGTAGTTCAGGTGACGGACAATAAATATATATATACCATGCCGGTCAGATATGATGAGAAGCTGGTTAATTTCAGCGGCAATGGCATGGCAAGAGAAATCAAGGTACAGGTAAATGCAGAAGATGTGTATGTATGGAAGAATATATCTATTACCAAGTTTGTAGAGGATAAAAAAAATTATCTTCGAATTACCACAAGAACACCGGGAACAAAAGTTATTAAGAAAAATAAGAAATAAACTTCTAAAGAGAATGCATAATGCGTTCTCTTTTTTTGCTCTTATAGATATTATGAGTGGATTATTTGCAATATGGAAAAACTATATTTTGTGGTCGTTGTACAATTGAACACAATTTGTGGAATTGTACAAAAAAAGACAAAATTTCGTAACAAAATTGTTGCATATTAAAATTTCATATGTTAAGATAGGAACATAAAGTTAGTAAAGTAAGAGAGCGGCATCGATGGAAAGTTATTTAAAAAACACTTTAGGAATGAAAGCAGATATTACAATCTGGAATAACAGTGAATCTTTGCCGGACGAGCTTAGAGATGGACGTGCATATTCTGTTTTGGAGATATGCGGAGTGAAGTGTCTTGTCATCTCCATTATGACAGATGACTTTCAATTATCTTCTTACTTAAAACAACAGAAGGCTTTAGAGCAGTATTGTGATTATCCGTTTGTTTTATGCTTTGACAGGATTAATTCTTATCAGAGGAAGTGTCTGATTGAGAACCTGCAGTCTTTTATCGTTCCTGAGAATCAGTTATATATGCCGTTTTTAGGAATTGCTTTACAGGAGCATTTTAAAGCATCGACGATAGCCGGTAAGCAGTTGACGGCGATGGCACAATACATTCTTTTGTACTTTTTATATGATGAAGAGAGTGTATATCATTCTAAGCTTGAGATATCTCAACAGCTTGAGATATCCTTGATGAATGTTACTCGAGGAGTGCAGGAGCTTGAAGAGTTGGAATTGCTTGTGACTAAGAAGAAGGGACGTAGTTCTATGGTTACTACAGCCCTGCCCAGGAAGGAGCTTTTTGAACGAGCTAAGCCATATTTGAGGAATCCGGTGCAGAAGAGATTGTTCGTCAAAGAGAATGAAATATTGTTAGCATTACCGGTAACCGGTCAGGAAGCGCTTTGTGTGGTAAATGATAGAAGGGGTACACAGCACAAGGTGAGAGCTATGGAGAAGAGAGTTTTTCTGGATACTTCCGAGAGACTTCAGGTTGTAGACCCGGCGTGGGATACGCAGGTGTCATATGTTGAGTTGGAGGTATGGAGATATGACCCGATGCGGTTTACCGATGGCAGTATAGTGGATTCAATTTCATTGAAACTATCACTAGAGGGAGAAAGTGACAAGACAGTGGAAATGAACATAAATAAGCTTTTAAATTCATAGGTTAAGGACGTGACTTGCTTGTGGAGACTTGCACCTTGAAAACAGAATACATTGCTATTTGTGCATTTTTATGATTTGAAACAGGTGATTTGTACAATTTTATGGGGTGAATTTGTGCAAAACACCAAAATTAATCTAAAATTACAAAAATATACAAAATTAGTTTGTAAAATTTCAGACAATAGTGTATTATAAGGTTAACAAATCAATCAGTTGTCATAAGGAAAACTAAATATGCTGGTAATTGGCTAGAATTGCGTGACTTGATTTATATTAGCATATTACAAAGGAAAAGGGTTTTGAAAGGGGAAAAAAATATGTTAGTAGCAAAAAAAGAGGTATCCAAAATTGAAGTTTTAAACAAGAAACCACTGATTAGAAAGAACCAGTCAACAGGAGAGATGGTTGCAGGATTTTTAGATCCGGAGACAGGAGTATTTGAAGTAGCAATGGAAATTAGCGATGAGCGTGACATCGATGATTTCTTAGAGAAGTATGATTTGTCAGTAGTAATGATTTCAAAAATGTAAATAGTAATGTATAAGATGCAGAATAAAAGCTTATAAGTAAAAAACGGAGGTAAATGGGAATGCCTCCGTTTTTTTGTTGGGAAAACTAACACACAGTTTGCCTGAAAATAATATAAAAAGTTGTTAGTAGTAAAAAAATAAGATATAATATAAAGTAGATTTGTGGACAAAAGATATTTATTTTGATTTTTCTAAATATCTCAAGAAGGGAAATTCCTCAGTCTGCAAGACGCGAAAACTTTGCAGGCAGAGTTGGCATTTTTCTTCGAGAAAACAAGGAGGAATACCATGATTAGAATCGGTTTATTAACTAGTGGGGGAGATTGCCAGGCATTAAATGCGGCAATGAGAGGTGTTGCAAAAACACTGTTTAACGGAAAAGAAGACGTAGAGTTATACGGCTTTTTGGACGGCTATAAGGGTTTGATATACGGTAATTATAAGATGCTTTCGTTTTCAGATTTCTCAGGTATCCTTACAAAGGGAGGAACGATTCTTGGAAGCTCAAGATGTCCGTTTAAGAATATGAGAGAGCCTGATGAGAATGGTTTGGACAAGGTCGAGGCGATGAAGCATAATTACTATAAGCTGAATTTGACCTGTCTTGTGATTCTTGGAGGAAACGGGACTCATAAGACGGCTAATCTTTTAAGAGAAGAAGGATTGAATATCGTAACACTTCCCAAAACCATCGATAACGATTTGTGGGGAACTGATATGACCTTTGGTTTCCAGAGTGCGGTAGATATTGCGACACAGTGTATTGACCAGATTCATACTACGGCAGCATCTCATGGACGAGTATTTATTGTAGAAGTTATGGGACATAAGGTAGGATTCCTTACCTTAAATGCCGGTATGGCAGGCGGTGCGGATATTATCTTGATTCCGGAGATTCCTTATGATATTGATAAGGTAGTAGGCGCTATCAAGAAGAGAAATGAAAGAGGCAGCAGATTTACGATTCTTGCAGTAGCGGAGGGCGCGATTTCCAAAGAGGCAGCAAAGCTTTCCAAGAAGGAATATAAGAAGTATGTTGAGGAATCCAAGTATCCAAGTGTTTCTTATGAAATTGCAGATGAGATATTTAAGAAGACCGGCATGGAGGTTCGAGTAACTGTTCCTGGACATACACAAAGAGGTGGCAGTCCTGATGCATATGACAGAGTATTTGCCAGCAGACTGGGTGCTGAGGCAGGCAGACTGATTATGGAAGGAAAATATGGTTATATGGTTGGCTATGTGAACAGAGAAATCGTAAAGGTGCCATTAGAGGAAGTGGCAGGTAAGCTTAAGATGGTTGACCCGGATTCTTCTATCATAAAAGAAGCAAAGATGCTGGGTATCAGCTTTGGTGATTAATGAATGATTGAGTAACTAAGAAAACTTATCGATGAAAGGCTGTATTGACTTCTTTTCATCGGTAAGTTATCTTTTTATTATGGAAACTATCGCAGAAGCGATTTTGCGAATGATGGCTTTGAATAAAGTAAGAGTGTAAAGAGGTAGTTCATGTCGTATACAGCATTATATAGGAAGTTCCGTCCGGACCATTTTGAGGAGGTAAAGGGACAGGAGCATATTGTTACAACACTTAGGAATCAAATAAAGGCAGAGCGTATCGGGCATGCGTATCTTTTTACCGGGACCAGAGGAACCGGTAAGACTACGATTGCGAAGCTGTTTGCAAAGACTGTAAACTGTGAGAATCCGGTGGACGGAAGCCCATGTGGACATTGCAGAAGCTGTCAGACCATTGCATCCGGTGCAAGCATGAATGTGATTGAGATAGATGCGGCATCGAATAATGGTGTTGATAATATCAGAGAGATTGTAGATGAGGTTTCGTATTCTCCGGTAGAGGGTAAGTACAAGGTTTACATTATTGATGAGGTGCATATGCTTTCCATAGGAGCTTTTAATGCCTTGTTAAAGACTTTGGAGGAGCCGCCGTCATATGTTATTTTTATTTTGGCAACAACAGAGGTGCATAAGATACCGATTACGATATTGTCCAGATGCCAAAGATATGATTTTAAGAGAATCAGCATTGATACGATTGCAGCCAGATTACAGGAGCTTGCAGAGAGAGAACAGGTGGTGGTAGAGGAGAAAGCACTTCGATATATTGCAAAGACAGCAGATGGTTCTATGCGAGATGCTTTGAGTCTCCTGGACCAGTGTATTGCATTTCATTTTGGCGAGGAGCTGACCTATGATAAGGTATTGGATGTGCTGGGAGCAGTAGACACCCGGGTGTTCAGTGAATTGTTAGAGATGATACAGTCGCAGAATATTTCCGGTTGCATTTCCCTGTTAGAAGAGGTTGTCATTCAGGGACGTGAGCTTACACAGTTTGTAACAGATATTGCCTGGTACTTGCGTAATCTTTTGTTGGTAAAGACATCGGATGATGAGATAGAGGATGTCATTGATGTATCCAGTGACAATCTGCAAAGACTCAAGCAGGAAGCGCAGAGCATGGATGCAGAGACCATTATGAGATATATCCGCATTTTTTCGGAGTTGTCAGGACAGATTAAGTACGCATCGCAAAAGCGTATTTTAATAGAGATGACACTGATTAAGCTGTGTAAGCCGGCGATGGAGACGACACAGGATGCTATTGTGGAGCGTGTCAGAGATTTAGAAGAAAAAATGGAAAAAGGGATTGTCCAAACAGTACCTGTTACGGTACAATCAACACAGGCCATAGTAAAAGAAAGACCACAGCTTCCCAAAGCGATACCTGAAGATGTAAAGGAGATTGTCAGCAGCTGGGCAAGCATTGTCGGACAGGCAACATCGCCGTTGAAGGTATATCTGAAGAATGCAAGACTTAGTCTTGGCGGTGATAACAAGCTGATGATTGTAGTAGAGGATGGTTTGCCTTATGATTATCTTATACAGGCAGAGAATCAAAAGCGTGTAGAGGATATGATATCCAATCTCATACAGAAGGAAGTATCTGTTACAGTTCAGAAGATGGACCAGGGCAAGCGCTTTGAAGACAGTTATGTGGATTTAACCAAAGTAATCAATATGGAAATTGAAATAGAGGAGGAAGAATAAATGGCAAAAAGAGGTGGATTCCCGGGCGGTATGGGTATGCCGGGAAATATGAACAATTTAATGAAGCAGGCGCAGAGAATGCAGAGACAGATGGAGGAAGGCCAGAAGGAGCTGGAGACCAAGGAGTTTACTGCAAAGGCAGGCGGCGGTGCAGTAGAGGTAACTGTATCCGGTAAGAAGGAAGTGATTAAGGTACAGCTTTCAGAAGAGGTTGTAGACCCTGATGATATTGAGATGTTACAGGATTTAATTGTAGCAGCTACAAATGAAGCATTGAGAATGGCAGATGAGGCTAACAACGAATTAATGGGTAACTTAACAGGTGGACTTGGCGGAGGATTTCCTTTCTAATGGACTTGTATAGCGGGCATATTAATCAATTAATTGAACAGTTCGCCAAGCTTCCGGGAGTAGGTAATAAGTCTGCACAGCGACTGGCATTGCATATTATCAATATGCCTAAAGAGCACGTACAGAGATTTGCCAAGGTAATGCTGGATGCAAGAGAGAATATTCACTATTGCAAGACCTGTTATACCTTAACGGATAATGAAGAGTGTACGATATGTGCCAATGCCAAAAGAGACCATAAGACGATAATGGTGGTAGAAAATATTCGAGATTTAGCAGCATATGAGAAGACAGGTAAGTTCGAAGGGGTGTATCATGTGTTACATGGTGCAATATCACCAATGCTTGGAGTCGGTCCGGCGGATATTAAACTCAAGGAGCTGGTAATGCGTCTGGAGGGTGAGGTAGATGAAGTCATCATTGCTACAAATTCCAGTCTGGAAGGAGAAACAACAGCAATGTATATTTCTAAGCTTATCAAGTCTACGGGAGTAAGAGTTACCAGAATTGCGAGTGGTGTACCGGTGGGCGGTGACCTGGAGTGCATCGATGAGATGACACTTTTAAGGGCACTGGAAGGACGAACAGAAATATAGTTAGAAAGGGAGAAAGAAGATGTCAGTAACAAAGAAAAACTTTGGAAAGAACGAAAATGGACAGGAAGTAACACTCTATACCATGAAGAATAAGAATGGCATGGTGGCTGAGGTAACTGATTACGGTGCTATTTTGGTTAATTTATTTGTGCCGGATAAGGCAGGTAATGTAGATGATATCGTATTAGGCTTCGACAAGGTAGATGGTTACTTTGGTAATGGAAGCTTTTTCGGTGCTACCATTGGACCAAATGCAAACAGAATTGCAGATGCATGCTTTTCTATTGATGGAGTACGCTATCAGTTAGCAGTAAATGATAATCAGAATAACTTACACAGTGATGAGAAGATTGGTTATCACAAGAGAATGTGGGCAGCTGAGTGCGGAGATAATAAGGTTGTTTTCACTTTAACAGATGAAGAAACCATGGGCTTCCCCGGAACAAAGCAGGTTGCAGTAACATATGAGTTGACAGATGACAATGAAGTAAAGATTTCATATGAAGCAGATAGCGATAAGAAGACATTGATTAACATGACAAATCATACTTATTTTAACCTTGTAAGTCATGATGCTGCACCGATTCATGACCATCAGATGTGTATTCTTGCATCACACTATACACCTGTAGTAGCAGGAGCTATTCCTACAGGAGAGATTGCACCTGTTGAGGGTACTGTATTTGATTTCAGAAAGCCAATGGCAGTAGGTGACCATGTGGAAGATGATATCGAGCAGCTCAAGCTTGTAGAAGGTTATGACCATAACTGGGTAATCGATGATTTTGACGGCAAGATGAAGAAGGTTGCAGTAGTAACCGAGCCTACAAAGGGAAGAACTATGGAGGTATATACAGATTTACCGGGTATTCAGTTCTATGCAGGTAACTGCATTAAGCCTGAGACAGGTAAGGGTGGAGCTTCTTATGGTAAGAGAAGCGGTCTTTGCCTTGAGACACAGGCATTCCCTGATTCAGTAAACCGTGAGAATTTCCCTGATGTAATCTATGGACCTGACAGAAGATACGAAACAACAACCATTTATAAGTTCATTTGGTAATCACAAGGACCGGCATTTATGTCGGTCCTTTTTCTACAAAAATTTCATGTTATCTGTGTTAAGGTATCCATAAAACGTAAAGGAGCAATAAGGTATGGAGACAGGAATGCAGGTAGTGGGAAATCCGCATGGTGCAGAAATATTGTACATGGAAGATTATGTGTATTCTTTTATCAATGCGGTACTCTCTGAAAAGCAATATATAAGCATGGAAGTCATTCTTTTTGGGAAGGAAGATACAGAGAATCAAAGACACTATTATTATGTGTCGGGTATTATATTTAAGGAGGAGGAAAGGTGCTTTTTTCAAGGTGAAGCGGAGCTTGGAAGAGCTGTTGTAGCATTTGCGCAGGATAATTATCCGGAAATACAATTAAGAGTAAAAGGAAATAAAGAGGTAAGTTTCAGGGATTATTATATATACTATGCAGATAATGAAAAAATGAAAAATTATATGTTGTCCTATGCAGGTGTAATGCTGAAGGATGAAAACAAAGAGGGAACATACCAAAGAGGAGTCAATATACCGGTGCAGACCGATTCGGGTGGAGTGGGTGAAGTAGTAAAGTATATGATGATGGTTTTGGTCATGGCATACATAATAATTTCGATGAATCATTATCGTAAGCTGGAACTTGTAGGTGAGCAGGCAATTTATGTAATGAAAACAATATCACAGCAAACAACATTGCAGCAAACAATATTGCAGGAAGATACCTTTTACACACCTTGACAAAGATGTTATACTGTTCGATAGGAATAAGTTTGGTATTGCGTAATGCATAGGGGGACGTATGGAGGAGAATAGAAGACGCAAAGAAGAAGATATATCATATAAAGCAAAGCTGGGACGACATCAAGTATTAAAGTTTTATAGAGCATGCATTATCATTATATTGCTTGCAATAGCAGCAGTATGTATCTTCTTTTATTGGAAGAATAAAGAATATGTAGATTATGAGGTGCGCCAGCAATATGCATGGAATAAGTCCGGGGAGGCGCAGTGTCTTAACTTGGACGGATATCTGCTGGTTTATAGTAAGGATGGTATGAGCTGTGTTGATACGAAGGGAAACACGGTATGGAACCAAAGCTATGAGATGCAGGCACCTATCATTAAAATTTGTGGAAGTGTAGTGGCAGCAGGTGATTATAACGGAAGAAATATATATGTGGCGGGTACGGATGGGATTATAGGAACCATTCATACAACGATGCCGATACGTGATATTGCAGTATCGGAGAACGGTGTAGTGGCAGCAGTGCTTGAGGATTCGGAGGTAACTGCTATTTATTTGTACAATGCCCAAAAAGGCGAACCATTTGCTGATTTTAAAACAACAATGAGCAAATCGGGCTATCCGATAGCGGTAGATGTGTCGGATGATGGTAAGCTGGTCGCAGTCTCATATCTGAAAGCGGAAGACGGAGAGATTGTGTCAAATGTTGGATTTTATAATTTTTCCTCAGTGGGGCAGAATTATACGGATAATTTAGTTGGAGTGTATGTGTATGACCGTGCAGTAGTACCTTTGGTGGAATTTATGAGTACGGATGCTGTGTTTTGTGTGGCTGATGACCGTCTCATGCTGTATGAAGGAGAGCAGATACCAACTAATACTAAGGTTGTAATGCTGACAGAGGAAGTATTGAGCGTATATCATAATGAGGAATATGTGGGTCTGGTATCATATAATACGGCAGGGGAAACACAGGATACCTATCGGTTAGATATTTATAATATAGCCGGTGACAAAGAAAAAGAGATAACATTTGATATTGAATATAAGGAGATTATATTTGATTCCAAGTCGGTTATTATATATAACGAGGATGAATGCTGTATTTATAATTGGGATGGAAGACTCAAGTATGCAGGCAGATTTAAGGAAAGAATACAGTGTATACTGCCGATGGGAAGTGTGAGCAGATACACAGTCGTAACGGGTGACAGTATACAATTGATAGAGTTAAATTAAGGTGCAATAGAGGATAAGCGGAGGATGAAATGGATATTAATATATTAGGTTTAATTATTGTTTTGGCATTCGTTGCCAGTGCAATTGATGGCTATAAAAAGGGATTAATAGAGGGTGTGATTAAGATTGTCTCAACAATTATCGGAGTAGGAGTATTGATTATTCTGGTAAATGGTATCGGAGATTTTATGGAGAAAAGTTATGTAAAAGTAGCTTTAGCATTAATTCTTTTAATGATAGTTAATGTTGTGGACAGAGTTTTAAAGTTGATTTTAAATTCATTGAAGCTGATAGCAAAGCTGCCGATTGTAAGCTGGTTAAATAAGCTGGCCGGTATGGTATTTGGCGTTGCGCAAATGCTGTTCACGGTATGGGTATTGCTCACATTGGTAAGTATTTTTCAGATTCCGGAAATTGATGCATGGGTATATCCGCAGGTGGAAGCAAGCAGATTTTTGACATGGATATATAAAAATAACAGTATTGCGCATATATTGGAAATATATCGTATATAATAGTAAAGAAGTACTGTAAAGATAGCAGATAAGAAAAAATAAAAATAATTGTAAAAATGCAGTTGACTTTTGCTTTGGCAGATGCTATTATAAATTTCGCCGTCAAGAGCGGGAATGATTCAAACGAAATAAAAAAGAATAAAAAAGTTCTTGACAGAGCATATGAAAATGTGATAACATAACTTTTGCGTCATGTAAAGACGCAGAACAGAACCTTGACAAATAAACAGTAATGCAACCTTGAAAATTCTTAATAAAGAATTGTTCAGAGAACAAAACCTAAAAACAGTAAATGTGATTAGAAATAGTCACAGGATACAAAAGCCGAGAAATCGGTAGCCAGTTATAACTGGAACAGAATCAAAACTTTAACATGAGAGTTTGATCCTGGCTCAGGATGAACGCTGGCGGCGTGCTTAACACA
>SVFJ01000174.1 GCA_015056925.1 Lachnospiraceae bacterium
GGACAGTGTATTACAATCAATTGAAGACTGGCTTCACGATGTGCTGGTCGGTGGGATTATGAATAACCTGTCCGGTATGTTTAGTTCCGTAAATGATGAGGTGGCTTCCATCGCATCAGATGTTGCAATGTCTCCGGCGAATTTTTCGCCGGGGGTGTTTGCACTTGTCCGGAACGTCTCGGAATCGGTTATTGTCCCTATCGCAGGATTGATTCTGACATTTATAGCCTGTTATGAGTTGATCCAGCTGATTATTGAAAAGAATAATTTGGCTCACTTTGAAACATGGATATTCTTCAAGTGGGTATTTAAGACTTTTGTTGCTGTTACGATTATCAGCAACACCTTCAATATCGTTTTGGCGGTATTTGATGTAACGCAACATGTGATTACCAATGCCGGAGGCATTATTCAGGGAAGTACGGCAGTTAGTGAAGCGCAGATTCTAGCACTGCAAAGCACAGTAGAAGCAATGGATGTTCCTTCGTTAATTGGTTTGTGGCTACAGTCACTTCTTGTGCAAATTACCCTGATGGCGATTTCTAAAGTGATTTTTGTAATTATTTATGCTCGAATGATAGAGATTTATCTTATGACCAGTATGGCTCCAATCCCATTCTCAACGTTTGCAAACAGAGAGATAGGGCATATGGGGCAGAATTATTTTAAGTCACTGTTTGCTTTGGGCTTCCAAGGCTTTTTAATTATCATTTGCGTTGCAATCTATGCAGTGCTGGTACAAAGTATCAGCTTTAGTAGTGACGTCATCTCATCTATCTGGGGTGTCATGGGATACACAATATTGCTTTGCTTTACTCTGTTTAAGACAGGAAGCCTTGCAAAAAGTATATTAGGAGCACATTAGGAGGAACGTAACATGGCAATGTATATTTCTGTACCTCGTGACCTTACAATTGTGAAAACCAAGGTGTTCTTTAATCTTACAAAGCGACAGATTATCTGTTTTGGAATTGGTGCAGCTATTGGTGTACCAATTTTTTTCTTAGTAAAAGCTGTTGCAGTCAACATCAGCTTTGCCACAATGGCAATGCTGGTTGTGATGATGCCATGTTTTATGATGGCGATGTATGAGAAGAATGGACAGCCTTTGGAAGTTATATTGAAGCATTATATCGAGGCAAAATTTGTAAGACCGAAAATCAGACCTTACAAAACCAATAATTATTATAAGCTGTTAGAGCAGTTGGCTCGCAGCGGAGAGGAGGAGAACAATGTCGATATGGACTAAGCTATTTAGAAAACAGGAAGTTCCAAAGGAAATGAGTGCCCAAGACTCGATTCCTTTTGAGCGAATGTTTCCGGATGGTATTTGTAGAGTAAAAGACGGATACTACACCAAGACCATTCAGTTTACAGATATCAATTATCAGCTGGCACAGCAGGAAGATAAGACTGCTATATTTGAAGAATGGTGTAGTTTCCTTAATTTCTTCGACAGTTCTATCAATTTTGAACTAACATTTCTGAATTGCAGTACAGATGCAAAAGCATTTGCAAGATGGATTCGCATTCCATTCAAGAAGGACCGATACAACAGTGTACGTTCCGAATATTCAGGGATGCTAAAAGAGCAGATGGAAAGAGGTAACAATGGTCTGACGAAGACAAAATATATTACCTTTGGACTTTATGCTAACTCCATGAAGGAAGCAAAACCGAAGCTGATTCATGTGGAAACAGATCTTTTGAATAATTTCAAGAGAATCGGTGTACAGGCAAGACTTCTTAACGGTAGAGAGAGACTTTCATTGATGCATCAGATATTCCATTTGGATGGACAGGAGAAGTTTGTATTCGATTGGAAGAATCTTGTTCCAACGGGGACATCGGTGAAGGATTATATTGCGCCAAGTGCATTTGCATTTAACAAGAATAGAACTTTTCAGATGGGAAATGTATACGGCGCAATGAGTTGCCTTGCCATTACAGCATCTGATGTATCAGACAGAATGCTGGCAGATTTCTTAAATATGGAGTCCAGTCAGATTGTAACCATGCATATTCGTTCCTTAGACCAGAATGCAGCAATTAAGACGGTTAAACATAAGATTACAGAGCTTGACCGTTCTAAGATTGAGGAACAGAAGAAAGCAGTGCGTTCTGGTTATGATATGGATATTATTCCATCAGACCTTGCAACTTATGGTAGAGATGCTAAGGAGCTGCTTAAGGAATTGCAGTCACAGAATGAGCGAATGTTCCTTGTGACATTTTTATTCATGAATACCGGGGCAACAGAACAAGAGCTTGAAAACAATGTATGGGTTATGAATGAATTATCTCAGTTGCCTGTAAGCGGATGGGTGCAGAGTTCCTTTTCTTCCGGTGCTTTGGTAATTAAAGAAGAAGCTTTTGAAAATATGAAAAATGATCCTGAATTTGAGGAGTATGTGTTAAACAGAGTTCGCTCCTTATATTCAGCAAATGGACTGCCTATTGGTTCAAATAATGTATGTTATGAAGTAATAGGAGGTTCACCAGAGGAATGTTATGGATATGCAGGACCGGTAGGCGGTGGAAATGCAAATATATTTGACAAAGATGAATCGTGGTGGAAGGAACGCCATGAGGAGTTTGAAGAACTGTTAGAAACACAGGCAAAGGCGGCATATAAAAAGGCACAATTAAACAGAGCCTTAGCAAAGGAAGAATATCTGAATAACCAGTTTGAAAATTCTCAGAGACTTCGTGCTTTTTTAGAAAGCAGAATGCAGGAGAGAATGGAGAGGTTAGGCGTATTAGAAAATGCGGGTGTGGTAGCAATGGTAACAACTGCATATGAAAAGACAATAAGCCTAACAAGCGGTATGGATAAGTTCACAACAGAATAAGAATATTTCACACCCAAATTGAAGTGATTCACTCTTTTACTATGGAAAAGGAAAAGGTAAATTACGATACTTATAATAAGCGTGAAATGGAGGTACGGACATGAGAATAACAACGCAGATCCGTTAGAGGATGAAGAAAGTATAGTTGATGAATGTAATGAAATACTCAGGCTGGAGGATAAGGAGGAGGTAAATTATCTTTTAAGTACTTTATCCCCCGAACAACGTGAA
>SVFJ01000046.1 GCA_015056925.1 Lachnospiraceae bacterium
TTCATTACAATACAGTAGTATGCGTCTGTCCCGGACTTCACATACCTGATAAGGGTTTTTCAGGATAGACATCAGCGGTATGGAGACGGCATTGACCAGATGGAATTCTTCGTATTCAGAAGAAGGACGAACATCAATTAATAGCAGCTTTTGGTCCCGGCGGATATAGGACAAGGCTTTGTCGTAAGTGATTAGGCTCGCTGCCGGTAAGTGATTCTTAGGACAGGAAGGAGCCTGGCGAAGGGATGGCAAAAGGCAGCGTTCTATCATTTCTTTACATTCATCATGAGAAAGGAGCGCATCCATTCCGAAAATAAAACGATTGTCAGATGAAAGGAATCCATTAAGGATTCCTTTTACATATATCTGAGTGATATGACCAACGCAGCTTCGGCAGTCATATAAGTCCTGCAATTTTTGGGAAGGACGGATATTGGTTTCATCTGTTTCTTTTAGCTCTTTGCGCATAAAATTATGTAGGATGCGCGCTGCAGTTTTACGGGTAAGTAAAGCATTTTTACCTGTTACATCCTGGTCTTCAAGCCAACCTGCCAGGTAGCCGTAGGATATCGCATCCTGATTCATCTCGTTTGACCGGTAACGTGCCATAAGAGCATGAATAAAAGCGGCTATTGTAATATGATTTTCGTTTTGGGTGCAGGAAAAATTCGTCATCATAATGCACTTACACGAACAGTGATACTTTCAAAGGCATTAAGGTGCTGAACTTCAAAAATGTCGCTTGACTGTACTCTGGTATTACCTGTCCACAAATCTTTTACGGAGTAGGTCTTAGCATTACAGAAGTCATCTGCGTTAATCAGTTTGGCTCCAAGCATCTTTGCAATGAGTTTACTGTTTACACGAATCGTGTCATCCCATGGATGTTCACTGAGGTTAATAAATGAAATAGCAATATCTCCGTTAGCCAGTGGTTTGACCAGAATATCACAGCGATTATTATCGGTAATATAATCAGTATCAGGACAGTCGGTTTCAATGGTGGTGTAAATACGCTTTGCCTGAATACCAAGAGGGTCCTGATTGAGGGCAATCAGCTCTTTATTCGTAATGATTTGCCAGATGTCATCACCCTTTTTGACACGGCGCAAATCCATGCCAAGCATAAGAGGAGAATTCATCATGCACCACATTGTCATATGTGTCCGGCACATGGTATCATCTAATCCATTCATACCAATCATTAGCATATCAGGGTCGTTCCAACCCTTATCCAAGCCTGCAAATTCATCCATAATAACAGCTTTATTATACTGTGAGGTTACACTGGCTGTTCCGCAATCTGTCCATGTACCACGTCCGGGGTCTCCGTCTGCACCTACGCAGAAAGTGATATCGTTTAAGATTCGCCATGAGTCACCAACCTTGTAGCCCCAGTTCTGAGGCTGTGTCTTTCCCCATTCGCAAATAGAAAAAATAATATCGTGGTTGCTGTCAGCCTTGTTCAAACCTTCTAAAAGAGTGGCATATGAGTTGAGTGTGTTTTCCTGTCTGCGGTGGTTCATAATTCGGATTTTGTGAGAGCCTGCACGAAGGTTTGCTTCGATACCATTGCTGTCAGTAAATGTATCAGGCGATGCGGTCGCAGGAAGAAAATCATCATAAATGACATCCTTGCCAATGGCAAGCTGAAGCCAGCTTCCAACCCCTACTTCTTCACCGGTAGCATAAGTAATGTAGATTTGGTACATAGCCTCACAAGGAACATCGACCTCAAATACCAATTCTGAGCTTTGGATACCGACAGGAGTCGGACCTACATTGGTTCCGTCATAGGTTCCGATATTGGTAACATAGTCAGCTTCTATGCGACAGCCTCTGCCTGTCGTGCTTGCGTCCAAAACGGCAGAAAAATACCTGTCATAATCAGGACCGGTAATACGAATCCCCTTGATATTGGGGGCATATACATACTTTGCATTTGTCGCAGCAGAGAAGGTAGCATTATCCCAAAGATAGTAGCAGTTATCTACCTTTAGAAAATCGACACCCCAATCAATGTAAGACTTGGCATCTGTGTCCTCGTGACCGCAGGTTCCGACAGCGGCTCCTGCACAGAGGTTAGTGCCGATATCGTTGTACATGCCGAATTTGAGTCCTTTCGAATGAATGTAATCACTAAGAGCCTTAAAACCTTCCGGGAATTTTTGTGTTTCGTTAGAAAGCTCTCCATTGATACGCTCAGATTTATAGCATCCGTCATCCAGAACAATATATTGATATCCCAATTTGTCTAATTCAAGCTCAATAAATTTGTCAGCCATAGCTTTTGTGAGCTTGGCAGTATTGCCGCTGCCAAATGCGTTCCAGCTATTCCAGCCCATGGCAGGCAGATGTCCTTTTTTCTTGTCTAATAATACCTTTCCGTTAGAAAAGGAATCGAAGTAATAATCTTTTCCGGGTAAAGCCTTAGGCTTATGAAATGTATTGTTCATATATCCTCCATGTAGTTCAATAAAATTTAATTTGATTATAGTATGGTTCATGTAACGTTTCTACTCAATTATTAGCATTTTTTAGCGAAGAATGAGCAAAGCAGCTTTTTATATTGCGGCACAATATAAAAAGCACTATATCCTGTGAAGAAATATAGTGCTTAAAAGGTGTGCCCGGTGATGTAACTTTATTTTTGCTTGCTGGCAGCTTCTCTTGCTGCGGTAAAGGTGGTAACAGAAGGAGTACCGCTTGCCGGTATTTTGTATACATTTGAGTTATCACCATATTTCATAAAGTACACATATTTTGAGGTTGTATTGATGGAATTGTAGGCTCCGTCAGCAATAACCTCTACAGAGGAGCCGTCTTTGGTAATCCTTTTTAACTGAGGATTTGTACCGCTTGTCTGATAATAAATATAAGCATCATCTACATTCAACATATCAGTGCGGGCCGCATCCAGTACTGTCTTTTGTCCGGTAGAAAGATTGTAGTGTACCAAGGCATAATTGTTATGAATATCAATACAATACACATCGTTTCCTTCTACAATCGGCATGTAGATATCCTCTGCAAGTATTTCTCTGAGCGTATGATTCTTGTCATTTAAATCCATAGCGAGCAGATGAAAGTTCTCAATTGCATTGGTAAAGTACATGGTAGAATGGTCCACGCAGGCAAGCAGTGCGTCGGATGGAAGTACAATCTGCTCTGCATTTTTGCCGTCCAGGCTGATTTCCTTGATATAGTTAACGTGCTGTCCCATGTCGGCAACCTGATAATATAAGCTGTTATCGGCAAGAACAAAGCTCTCAATCAAGGCATTATCAATACCGGAGACAGTTCGTTTGCTGTTTTTGCTGAAACGTCTGATACCATAGGTGTTAATTACATAGCCAAGTCCGGTGCCCGTTCCGCTGCTGGATTGATAATAAAAAACATGATTACCGGCAGCATTAATGCTTACAGAGGGCGTTGTAATGATTTTTTCCAATTTGGTTTCATCGGGTAACATACGATACAATGCATAATTGTCATATGGATTTGCAAAATATACATATTCATCGGTTTCGCAGAAGAGTCCGCCATTATAAAGATTTCCGGTGGTGTTTCCTACGGTTCCCTGCGGATTTTCCAGAATACGGTCTTCCAGATATACGTTTACCAGTGCTACAGCAAAGAGTATCATAACTACAGCAGCACAGATGGATACAATGATTTTCTTGTTCATGAATAATCCCCCTGTTATTTACATAAGTCATATATAAAAATTTTACCTTATTTTCAGAAAAAAGAAAAGAGTTTTGCTGAAAATAAAACAAAAACCACAATTGCAATATAAATTACGAGAATAAAATCGACAGAAATTGTAAACTTCTTTGGCATGGGGAGAGCAGATGTGCTATACTTAAAAGGAGTGCAATGTATATTATGCATACATGAAAGAGAGTTTTGGCGGAAAGGCATGGAAAGAAATGGATTTACTGGATTTAAGAAACCAATTGGATGGGATTGACAGACAGATTGTTGACTTGTATGAGAAGAGAATGGAAGTGTGCGAACAGGTAGCTGCATATAAGATAGAGACCGGTAAGCGTGTATTTGATAAAGAAAGAGAGATGGCAAAGCTCAAGGCAGTAAGCGAGATGACGCATAATGAGTTTAACGCCAAGGGTGTAAGTGAGTTGTTTGAACAGATTATGTCCTTGAGCCGTAAGCGTCAGTATCAGCTTCTTGCGGAGAATGGAAAGGGCGGTAATCTTGCGTTTTTGGAGATGGAGGATTATGACCCGAAGAAGATAAGAGTGGTATTTCAGGGCGCAGAAGGAGCTTATTCCCAGATGGCAATGATGAAGTACTTTGGTGATGATGTGAACTGCTTTAATGTGAATACCTTCCGTGATGCCATGCTTGCGATAGATGAGGGAAGTGCGGATTTTGCAGTATTACCGATTGAGAATTCATCGGCGGGTATCGTAAGCGAGATTTATGATTTGTTAGTGGAGTTTGAGAATTTTATTGTAGGTGAACAGATTATTGCGGTGGAGCATTGCCTGCTTGGCACTCCGGGAGCATCTAAGGAAGATATCAAGGTGGTGTATTCCCATCCACAGTCTCTGATGCAGACAGCGCATTACTTACAGGATACCGGCTGGCAGCAGATTAGTATGAAGAACAATGCATTTGCAGCTCAGAAGGTGGCAGCAGATGCTGATAAGTCGCAGGCAGCAATTGCCAGTGCGCATGCGGCTAAGACTTATGGGTTGGAGATATTAGAGCAGGGCGTGAATGATGAAAAGAATAATTCCACACGCTTTATCATTATTACCAATCAGAAGGTATATGCAAAGGATGCCAATAAGATTAGTCTTTGCTTTGAGGTAAGTCATGAGAGCGGTGCGTTATATCATACGCTGTCACATTTAATTTTTAACGGCTTGAATATGACAAAGATTGAAAGCCGTCCGCTTCCGGGACGTAACTGGGAGTACCGTTTCTTCCTTGATTTTGAGGGGAATCTGAATGACCCTGCGGTGAAGAATGCTCTTAGAGGCTTACGAGAAGAGACGAAAAACATGAAAATACTGGGAAATTATTAATGAAGTAGAGGATATATTACAATGAGAGAAAAAGAACTGATTGTATATCGCAATCTGAAGGAAGATAAGCTTTTGCGGGATATGGCATGGCTGATGGAGCATTACGATGACGATTATTATAACAAAGAGGACAGAGAAGAGCTGTTCTATGATTGCGTTCATAAGCTTTTGGATAAGGCAGCGCACCATGGCTTTTATGGAAATCTCTGGCACTGCTTTTTGGCAAATCTTTTGGTGAATGATGAGAACTCCTACAGCTTATCCTGCGAGATTAAGGGAGAACAGCCGGGAACCTTGAGCTTAGTGGCATTACATGATTTTGCGATTATTAAGGAGTTTTTAGAGTATGATTTTGCGCCGATGGGCAAAGTGTTTGGCGGTGAGTGCTTTACGTATCTGAGTGCATTTGAGGGCAATACGGAGAAGAGCCGTGTATATAACAGCCGTATCCGTAATCAGATTTGTGAGCTGGCAGGACAGATAGGCAGAGCGGCTTCGGCAGAGGAGATTAAACAGATTGTAACGGATTTCTATACAGCCTATGGTGTAGGTAAGTTTGGTTTGAACAAATCTTTCAGAATCTCGCATCCTGAGGGGGGAGAGATGGAGATTAAGGCGATTAAGAATATTGACCATGTAAAGCTGGAGGATTTGGTAGGCTATGAGATACCAAAGAAGAAGCTGATTGATAATACAGAGGCATTTGTAAAAGGAAAGCCTGCCAATAACTGTCTGCTTTTTGGTGATGCAGGTACAGGTAAGTCTTCCAGTATCAAGGGTATTATCAACCGCTATTATGACCAGGGACTTCGTATGATTGAGGTGTATAAGCATCAGTTCCACGATTTGAATGATGTGATTGCGCAAATTAAGAATAGGAATTATAAGTTTATCATCTATATGGATGATTTGAGCTTTGAAGAGTTTGAAATTGAATACAAATATCTAAAGGCTATCATCGAGGGCGGCCTTGAGGTGAAACCGGATAATGTATTGATTTATGCGACGACCAACCGTAGACATCTGGTTAGAGAGAAGTTCTCAGATAAGGAAGAACGCAGAGATGATTTACATGCTTCCGATACGGTACAGGAGAAGCTCTCACTTGTGGCAAGATTTGGTGTTTCTATTTTCTTCTGTGCGCCGGATAAGCGAGAGTTCCAGACTATCGTAAAGGAGCTTGCGGCAAGAAACGGTATCAAGATGGAGGAAGAGAAGCTGCTATTAGCAGCAAATGCATGGGAATTGTCTCATGGCGGCTTGTCGGGAAGAACGGCACAGCAGTTTATAGACTACTTACTTGGTCAGGAAGAATAGCCCCGGTTTTCGTAAGGCTTGGGGAAGAGAATGTGTAATAGATTGGGAGAGGTGGAATTATGGCATACAAGACTTTTGCAGCGATTGATGTAGGTTCTTATGAGCTTGCGATGAAGATATTTGAGATTTCTGCCAAGAACGGCATGAAGGAAGTCGACCATATCAGACATAAGATAGAGTTGGGAACGGATTCTTATTTGACGGGAAAACTGAGCAATGACCGTATTGATGAGCTTTGCAGAATGCTTCGCGAGTTTGTGCAGATTATGGATTCTTATAAGGTGGAAAGTTATCGTGCCTATGGTACGAGTGCTATAAGAGAGACTGAGAATACCATGATTTTATTAGACCAGATTCGGACTAAGACGGGTATTGATATCGGCATTCTCAGTAACTCAGAGCAGAGATTCCTTGATTATAAGTCGGTTGCTTCCAAGGGGCAGTCTTTTGCGGATATTATTGATGAGCCGACCGCATTTATTGATATTGGCGGCGGAAGTATCCAGATTTCCCTTTTCGATAAGGACAGTCTTGTTACCACACAGAATATCCGTCCGGGCGTACTTCGTATGCGTGAGGAGCTTGGAAAGATTTCGTATCGTTCTTATCAGCTTGAGGAGCTGGTAGAAGAGATGATAGGCGGAAGCTTCCGGTCCTTTAAGGATTTATTTGTTGGTGATGCTAAGATTCAGAATATTATTTTGGTGGATGATTATGTTTCCGATATCCTGCAAAAGAGTGTATTGAAGAATGTGGATAAAGGACATATGAAGACTGCGGATTTCATAAGCTTTGTAAATGGATTAAAGCAGAAGAAGCCGCATGAGATAGCTTTTGAGCTTGCGATTCCGGAGGAAAATACTTCGTTGCTATATTTGTCTGCACTGATGGTACAGCATATGATAAAGCTGTTAGGAGCGCAGATGCTTTGGGCACCGGGAGTATCCTTGTGTGACGGTATTGCGTATGAATATGCAGAGAAGAGTAAGCTGCTTCGTTCCGTGCATAATTTTGAGCAGGATATTGTGGCATGTGCAAGAGAAATTAACAAGCGTTATTGTGGTGATGAAAGACGGGCAAATGCAAGAGAGAAGGTCGCACTTAAGCTTTTTGATAATATGAAGAAGATTCATGGCTTGTCAAAGAGAGAGAGGTTATTATTACAAATTGCATCCATTCTGTGTGAATGTGGTAAGTATATCAGTCTGAATAATGTGGGAGACTGTTCTTACAGTATTGTTATGGCAACGGAGATGATTGGTTTGTCTCATTTAGAGCGTGAGATTGTTGCAAACATTGTAAAGTATGCAACAGTACCGTTTGAATATTATGAGACCATACGTAAGACGACTACTCTTGATAGGGAGGCTTACCTCAAGATTGCTAAGCTGACGGCTCTGATTCGACTTGTTATTAGTCTGGATATCAGTCATAAGGCTGAGTATGAGGATGTGAAGCTCTTGATTAAGGATGATGTGATTACCATTACGCTGGAAACACATGCAGACCTGACATTGGAGCTTGGTTTGTTTGAACGTAATGCAGTATTTTTTGAAGAGGTTTATAATATTAAACCTGTGATTCGACAGAAGAAGAGTAGTGTATTCTAGGTATTAGAGAAGGGGATGAGAGCATGCGAGAAAAAATTGATTATGGAAAGTCGGAGTTTTATTTAAACAGAGAGCTGAGCTGGCTTGCCTTTAATAACAGAATCTTAGGAGAAGCAAGGGATAAGAGCAATCCGCTATTTGAACGTTTGAAGTTTTTAAGTATTACTTCATCGAATCTGGATGAGTTCTTTATGGTTCGTGTAGCGTCTCTGAAGGATATGGTAAATGCAGGCTACGTGAAGAAGGATATTGCAGGAATGACACCTGGAGAGCAGCTGGAAAAGATTAACAAGGCAACCCATGAGTTTGTTGAGATGCAGTATTCTACATACAATCGTTCTTTGCTTCCGCTTCTGAAGCAGAATGGCCTCGTGGTTGTGGAAAAGCATGAGGAGTTAAGTGAAGAGGATTGTGTATATGTAGACAGATATTTCCAAGACAATGTGTATCCGGTATTGACACCGATGGCGGTGGATTCTTCCAGACCATTTCCTTTGATTCGTAATAAGTCGCTGAATCTGGGGGCGCTGGTATCCAAGAAGGGAAATGAAAAGCAAGGTCCAAAGAGGGATTCTCATAAGAAGGAGCTTGAGTTTGCAACAGTTCAGGTACCGAGTGTGTTACCAAGAATTGTTCCGCTGCCACAAACGCAGACAGGGGAAAAGCGTGTTATTTTGTTGGAACAGATTATTGAGCGCAATATGGATAAGCTGTTTTTGAATTATGATATCGTTTGTGTGTATCCGTTCAGAATCATGAGAAATGCGGACCTTGCCATTGATGAAGATGATGCTGCGGATTTGTTAAAGGAGATTGAGCGTCAGATAAAAAAACGTCAGTGGGGACAGGCGATTCGTTTAGAGGTTGAGGCAGGCATTGATGATAAGCTGTTACAGATTATTAAGAAGGAATTGGAAATAGAAGGACATGACATTTACAATATTGCAGGTCCTTTGGATTTGACGTTCCTGATGAAGATGTATGGATTACCGGGCTTTGATAAGTTTAAGACAGAACCGTATACACCCCAGCCGGTAGCTGTACTTGCTGCTATGGAGGGCAGTATATTTGATAAGATTCGTAAGCAGGATATTTTATTGCATCATCCGTATGAGACCTTTACACCGGTGGTAGAGTTTATACAGCAGGCGGCAAAGGACCCTGATGTATTGGCGATTAAACAGACCTTGTACAGAGTCAGTGGTAATTCACCGATTATTGCAGCGCTTGCACAGGCGGCAGAGAATGGAAAGCAGGTATCTGTACTGGTAGAGCTGAAGGCGAGATTTGATGAAGAGAACAATATTGTCTGGGCAAGAAAACTGGAGCAGGCAGGGTGCCATGTAATCTATGGATTGGTAGGCTTAAAGACACACAGTAAGATTACACTGGTGGTACGTCGTGAAGAGGAAGGTATCAGAAGATATGTTCATTTAGGAACGGGTAATTACAACGACCAGACAGCAAAGCTTTATACAGACATGGGTATTCTGACCTGTAATGAGGCTATCGGTGAGGATGCGACAGCTGTATTTAATATGCTTTCAGGATATTCTGAGCCTCTTAGCTGGAATAAGCTCTCTCTGGCACCTCTTTGGCTAAAGGATAAGTTCCTGTACCTAATTGGCAGGGAGAAGGAGAATGCAAAGCAGAACCGTCCGGCAAAGATTATTGCAAAGATGAACTCATTGTGTGACCTTGATATCATAAAGGCATTGTATGAGGCTGCGGCAGCAGGAGTAAAGATTGAGCTGATTGTAAGAGGGATTTGCTGTTTAAGGGTTGACGTTCCCGGTACACATGATAATATAACAGTACGTTCTATTGTTGGTAATTTCCTTGAGCATGCAAGAATATTTTATTTTGAGAATGGCGGAATGCCTGAACTTTATATGGGCAGTGCAGATTGGATGCCAAGAAATTTGGAACGAAGAGTTGAGATACTTTTCCCTGTTATAGAGCCAAGATTACAGGAAGAGGTATATCATATTTTGGAAACACAGTTAAGAGATACGGTAAAGGCGCAGTTTATGCAGGCTGACGGAAGCTATGAGAAGCTGGACAGAAGAGGCAAGGAGGCAGTGATTGCCCAGGATGAATTCTGTAAGGAATATGTGGCAAGAAGCCGGTCGCAGAAGAAGGAAGCCAGTATGGCAAGAACCTTTAAACCTGAGACGCACATTGATTAGTACATCGTAAGAAGACTATTTTGAGAAAAGGATTACAGCATGACAAAGTATGTTTTGGCTTCGGGGTCACCCAGAAGAAAGGATTTATTAGAACAGATAGGAATCTCCTTTGAGATTATGGTAGCAGATGGTGAGGAGATAATTACCAAGACACTGCCTTCTGATATTGTGGAGGAGCTTTCCTGTATGAAGGCAACAGAGGTGGCAAACCGATATATGACAGAGTATACGGTGAACCGGCCAACAGTGATTATCGGGGCAGATACGATTGTGGCACTGGGAACAGAGATTATGGGGAAGCCTAAGGATGAGGCAGATGCGGTGCGTATGTTGAAGGCATTGCAGGGGAATACGCATCAGGTTTACACGGGGGTAACCTTGATTGTTTTAGGTCTTGGTGACCGACAGGTGGTTTCTTTTCATGAGAAGACAGATGTTGTGATGTATCCTATGACAGAAGCAGAGATTTTGGCATATGTGAATACGAAAGACCCGTTAGATAAAGCAGGAAGCTATGGCATCCAGGGTAGATGTGCGGCTCATATCAAGGGTATTGTGGGCGATTATAATAATGTCGTTGGGCTTCCGGTAGGAAGATTGTATCAGGAGCTTGCAGCAAAGGGACTGATATAGGAGTTTTATAAAGCTTGTTAGTAAGGAGAGGTGGACCAGATGATGCATGAATATGATGAAGCAGTGTTAAAATGCTTTTTAAAGAACCAGTTACAGCTGTTACCTGAGAAGGTGGCTGACAATATTGATGAGGCAGAGGCTTTCTTAGAGGAGTGTATGGCAGTTGTTGTAGATTCCGTAGATGAGGTATGGGAATACTTCGATGAGGAAGGAATGGATATCGAGGCACAGACCAAGGAAGAGATTCTGGATGCGGCAGAAGTATTTGATGTAGGTGACGGAAGATATCTTATTGTAGAAAGCTAAGGGAATGTGTTAGAATAGTATGGAATTAGGGAGCTCCCTGAATCAGGGGGCTCCTTATATGTTGAAAAATATATAAGGATGAGGCAAGATGAAGAAACTGACTAAAATTCTGTTGATGCTGATTGCATGCATGATGATGCTTTCCGGATGCGGTAATGAACTTCCGGAGAATAAGGTATTTGGAGTAGATGACCTGGAAGGTGCAGTCATCGGTGTTCAGCTGGGAACAACGGGTGATATTTATGTAACAGATTATGAAGGAGATGCAGCAGGTACGGTTGTAGAGCGTTACAACAAGGGTACGGATGCGATACAGGCGTTAAAGCAGGGTAAGATTGACTGCGTATTGATTGATGAGCAGCCTGCCATTCAGTATGTGTCGCTAAACAGCGGACTTACCATATTGGAGGAGGAGTTTGCTTTAGAGGATTATGCCTTTGCTGTTGGCAAGGAGAATGATGCTTTATTAAATGGTATGAATGAGGCATTGGAGAAGCTCAAAGCCAATGGGACACTGGCACAGATTAATGAGAATTATATCGGCTCAGATGAGGTTAAGGGTACAATGCCCTATATTACAAAGGATGCAGAACGTACAAACGGTACGGTTGTAGTAGCAACCAATGCAGCCTTTAAGCCGTATGAATATTATGAGAACGGTAAGATTGTCGGTATTGATATTGATATTATGCAGGCTATTTGCGATGAACTTGGTATGGAGATGGTGATTGAGGATATGGAGTTTGACTCTGTTATCACAGCTGTTTCCTCAGGTAAGGCAGATGTGGGAGCCTCAGGACTTACCGTAACAGAGGAGCGTAAGAAGAACATTAACTTTACTACTTCCTATACCACTGCCAAGCAGGTAATTATAGTGCGTGGCGGTGAGGACAAGGAGACCGCATCCTTTGGGGAGAGATTCCATGCGAACTTTATCAAAGATGCCAGATATATGTATCTGGTAAAGGGTTTGCTGAATACACTTGTGATTACAATTTTTGCAGTTATCATCGGTATTATTCTTGGATTTATCATAGCAATTATCAGAACGAGTCATGACAGAAATGGCGGATTGACCATATTGAATGCTATTTGTAAGGTATATCTGACCATTATCCGCGGTACGCCTGCCATGGTACAGCTTTTGATTATTTATTATGTTATATTTGCAAGTACAAGTATTAATAAGCTGATTGTAGCGATTATTGCTTTTGGTATTAACTCTGCGGCATATGTGGCAGAGGTGGTTCGTTCCGGTATTATGGCGGTCGATAAGGGACAGTTTGAGGCAGGACGAAGCCTTGGACTTACGTATAATCAGACCATGAGATTTATTATTTTGCCACAGGCGATTAAGAATATTCTTCCTGCTTTGTGTAATGAGTTTATCAGCTTAATCAAAGAGACCTCTATCAGTGGCTACATTGGTCTTGCAGAGCTTACCAAAGGCGGCGATATTATTCGAAGTGTAACCTTTGATGCGTTTATGCCATTGATTGCGGTTGCCATTATTTATTTGGTAATTGTCATGCTGTTAACAGCGGGAATGAATAAGCTTGAGAGGAGTTTGCGAGGTAATGAAAGAGATGAATGATGTAATACTGGAAGTAAAAGACCTTCATAAAACTTTTGGAAAGCAGGAGGTTTTAAAGGGAATTAGCACAACCATCAGCCGTGGTGAAGTAGTTGCGATTATCGGTCCCAGCGGATGCGGTAAATCTACTTTTTTAAGAACGTTGAATTTATTGGAGGTTCCGACAAAGGGACAGGTTATTTTTGAAGGAACGGATATCACGGATAAGAGTGTGGATATCAATAAGATTCGTGAGAAGATAGGAATGGTATTTCAGCATTTTAATCTGTTCCCCAATATGACAATTAAGGAAAATATTATGCTGGCACCTGTTCAGCTTGGTAAGATGACCAAGGAAGAAGCAGAGGAAAAGGCAACACAGCTTTTGGAGAGAATTGGTCTGAGTGATAAGGCAGATATGTATCCGCCTATGCTGTCAGGCGGACAAAAGCAGCGAATCGCTATTGTTCGTTCGCTTGCCATGAATCCTGATATTATTCTTTTTGATGAGCCTACATCAGCCCTTGACCCGGAGATGGTAGGAGAGGTATTGGCACTGATGAAGGATTTGGCAACAGAGGGCATGACCATGGTGGTGGTTACTCATGAGATGGGCTTTGCAAGAGAGGTTGCAAACAGAGTAGTGTTTATGAATGAAGGGATTATTCAGGAGGAGAATAAGCCGGAGATTTTATTTACACAGCCACAGAATACAAGATTGCAGGAATTCTTAGCCAGAGTTCTGTAAAAAGGCTTGATAATCTTGGCTAATAAAGGTATTCTGAATGTATGAAATCTATAGATTGGAAAAGGTGTAAAAAAGTGGAAAGAAAATCAAACATAACAACATGGCAGCTTGGGCTGTTTGATGCATTTGATAGAGATGTCATGGTAATGCAGAGAGATGAAGAAGAGGTATTTGATGAGGCGATTCATGTGTTCCTTGAGAAGGAGTACTATGATGCATATGTAGCGAAGGCGTCTAAGTATAGCCAGCATCGTTATGCTTATCATGAGGATAAGATGGGTGAGGTTATTTATCAGGTATTTGATGAGAAGATTCCTGGTATGGTAATCCACATGCAGGCGCAGACAGAGACTGCTAAGAACGTACTCTTTGAGGAGAGATATGTATCGGTAGAGGAATTGAGACAGGTTGCAGATATTGCAGACAGCTATCATATGATGTTTGCAGCGGCGACGGAGAGAAAGACAAAGGAAGAGGCCATTGCAGCTCTTTGGTCTAAGGATGTATTTATTATTGGTAATTTACCTCCTATGCAGAAGCCTGCCAATCCTGAGGAAAAGATTACCTTTGAATTAATGACTATGAAGCGTAAGCGTGAAGATGATACAGAATATGATTCTTTGAAAGTATTCCTTACAGGCCAGAGTGCTATGAAGTTTAATCCCGATAAGAAGCCTGTGAACAAATATAAGTTGGGTATGCTTTCGCAGTTTGTAAGAGGTCGTTTGCAGGTGGTGATTGAACCACATAGAAATTATTTCTTAGAGTTTGACCCAACCCAGATTGATGCGAAAGCGATGTTTTCAGGTGAGCTTTGGACAGCAGACAGAGTTAAGGCACGTGTCTTAGAGTTTGCACAGATGGATAAGGTATATGTGCTCTTGGCAGCCTCGCATTCTGATTATAAGAGCAATCTTGGCTTGCCATATGCGCACAGAGTGGATGAGCAGGGCGTTGGTCTGATGCTTTTTGAGAAGTATGAGGATGCGGTAAATTATACCGTACAGAATTCCTTTGCTTTGCCAAATGTGGATGGTGTATATCCGGTAGGTGTACTTGAGAAGGGAAATCAGTACAGCGGATTTGAGAAGTTCCTTTGTGTGGCAAAGCATTTGGGTGTAATGGGCATTAATTTTGATATGGATACACCTAAAGCGATTGGCTGTAAGGTGGATTATTTGATAGAAACATTGGGATATACTGTGGATTGCCCCAAGGAGCAGAAGCAGTTTTATCCGATTCCTTTTGTAAATCAGGAAAAGCCATATGTGGTTTCAGATGAGAGAAAGGAAGAAATCCTTAAGCATGTGAAGGAAGACTTTGACCAGGGAGTGTCGTATCTTGCAGGAGATGCAACGATTTCAGAGATGATTCTTGCAATGCAGGCAGCTACTTTGGAGTTTGATGCTGCAAGACAGGCAGGAGACGAGGCAAAGGTAAAGAGTTACAATATCCTCATGAACAAGCTGTCGATTATTTTGACAGATGCTTTGTGTGATAAGCCGATTATCTTTACACTTCGTGATGAGCAGGGGGATATTTTTACCAAAGAAGATTTAGCGTATGTTATTATTACCAATCGTTATGAATCCTCCAGAAGCGGAGAAGGACAGCTTGCACCTGCAAGTATTGAGAATCCTATCTTCCTTGACCAGCTTGCCAAGAAGAGTCAGGTTGTAGTTGTAACTGATGGACCAAACGTAATGTGTCTGTTGGATGTGAGACTGATGATGGAGATTGTGAAGCAGCGTAAGGCAGAAGAGACACTTAGGGAAGAGATGCTGATTTATATGACTCAGGGCTGTGATTTATCTTTTACAGCTGCGAAGCGTTATTATAATCGCATTAAGACAGATAGAGAAATTTTCAGAGAGATGACTGTAACTGTAAGAAACGGACAGTTCTCAAAGGCGGGTATTGAAGTGGCAGGTTATACTGCTGAGAGGCTTGTTACTGAGAAGGGCTTATCTTTGGTTGAGGCATATGATATGCTTCTTGCCTTGAAGGGTGATGCCAATGCAGTGAAGAAGGCAGTTGCTGTTAAGGATACAGCTTCTGAGACTTCTGCGGATGCAGAGGAGAAGAAGGGATTCTTTGGAAAGTTATTTAAGAAGTAATATAAGATTGCATTATGGACCGTGGATAGCTGATTGAAAAGGCTGTTCATGGTCCTTTTTGTATATATGTAAAAGCAAGGATTAGAGACAAGAGAGCAAGATTTGTGTAGAAAGAAAGAGAACAGGAAAGACATAATGTAAAGAAGGATAGAGAAAGGGAGGATTACTCATGCAAAAGAGAGTAATAAAAAGCTTAGCATTATGTGCTTTGATGGCTTGTCTTTGTATGGGCTGTGCAGGAAACGAAGATACAGCAAAGGAAGTGGTTGTAGAAACTACGCAGGTAGAGACGAAAAACGAAGTAGAAGAAAGCACACAAATACTTCAAACGGAGGAGGTGATTGAAAAACCAAAGCCTCAAGAGGTTTATGCAGATATGATAGAGGAATCATTATTATCTGTAGGTAATAATGGGCGTTTGGACGTTGTATTAGAAAAACTGTCACAGGGTGAAGAAGTGTTAATCGCTGCAATCGGTGGTTCAATCACAGAAGGTGCTGGAGCATCGAAGCAGGAAGAGTGTTATGTATCTCGTTTTGTGGATGGACTTAGAACACGTTACCCAGAGGCAGAGATACGTATCGTAAATGCGGGTATCGGAGGAACTCCTTCTACACTAGGAGTAATGAGATATGAAAGAGATGTTACAGAGGTTTTGGGACAGAATCCTGATTTGGTGCTTGTAGAGTTTGCAGTAAATGATTATCAGGAGCCAACAGGAGCGAGGGCATATGAGAGTTTGGTATATACCATTTTGGAGAAAGAAGAGAATCCTGCGGTAATGTTGGTGTTCTCTGTATTCAAGTCAAAGTGGAATATGCAGGATATTTATATTCCGATTGGTGAACAGTATGGTTTGCCTATGGTAAGTATCAAGGATGCGATTGCGGTAGGATATGAGAAGGGAACATTGGCAGATGGTCTGTTCTTTACAGATGAATATCATCCAACATCTTATGGACATAGAATTATGGCAGACAGTTTGTTGTATTTGATTGATGAAAAGTCAAAGAAGCTTAATACGGAATTGACAGAGTGTACAACAAAGCAGGTGTATGGAGCGGATTTTGCAGGAATTCATTTCTTGACATCAGCCAGTGAAGCTTGTGTTGATACAGAGGATACTGTACGAGCTTCGGTAAAAGCAGGTGGTTTTGATGCAAGGGATGAGTGGTTACAGAGAACACCGCATATGGATACAGTTACATTCCCTGATAACTGGATGCATACGGCAGATAGTTCTGATAAGCCTTTTAAGGTAAATTTAGAGTGCAAAAATATTCTTTTAAGCTTTAAGGCAAGTAATTCAAAAGAATTTGGCAATGCGGATGTATATATTGATGGTGAATATATTACAAAGTTGGAAGGATATCAACCGGGTGGATGGAATAATTCGAATATTGTGATGTTGTTAGATGAAGATAAGGTTTCTGAACATGAGCTGGAGATTCGTATGACAGAGGGTGATGAAGACAAATGTTTTACGATTCAGTGTATTGGATATACGGCATGTGATGCGCCTAAGGAGCCAGGTTTAAAAGATGTCTATACTAACAATTTTGAGATAGGTGTGGCATTGCCCAATGGTGTATTAGAGCAGAGTGATAAGTATGAAAAAGAAATCCTTGGCAATTATACCAGAATTACCTGTGAGAATGAGATGAAGCCGGATGCGTTATTGGACAGAAATGCATGTCAGAATGGATTGCCAGAGACATATTGTGAACCAGTCGTAAATTTTGAACGTTGTCAACCGGCCATTAACTATGCGTTGGAAAATGATTTGAAAATAAGATTTCATACACTGGTATGGCATAGCCAGACGCCGAAGTGGTTTTTTACGGAGGATTATACAGAGAATGGTGCGTTGGTAAGTAAGGAAGTAATGCTTGCCAGAATGGACAGCTATATAAAAACTGTGCTGACATATTTTGATGAGGAACATCCTGGACTCATTTATGCAGTGGATGTGGTAAACGAGTCCTTTGATGTAGGGAATGGTGATGAATATGGTGTCCGTATGAAGGATAATTTATGGTACGAAACAGTGGGACAGGAGTATTACTATCATGCATTTGTTTTTGCGAGGAAGTATGCACCGGATTATATGAAGCTGTATTATAATGATTATGGTTGTGCGGATAAGGTGGACTTGATTTTGGAAAATCTGGCACCACTGAAGGCGGAAGGGCTGATTGACGGAATTGGTATGCAGTCGCATCTTAGTACAAGCGATAATATTCAGTATAAATTTATGATGGCAGTGAAGGCGTTTTGTAATGCAGGCTATGAGGTACAGGCCACAGAGCTTGATATCGGAGTTAAGGAACAGACGGAGGGGGCTTTTTTGACACAAGCCAGAAAATACAGAGTATTTTTTGAACAGATGAAAAAGCTTCAGGAAGAGGGATATCCTATTACGGGAATTACGTTGTGGGGAATTAGTGATGGTCACACATGGAGAAGTGATGAGTATCCGCTGTTGTATGATAAGGATATGAAGGAGAAACCGGCTTATTTTGGTGCGATGTTAGATAAAACGATTGCTCCGGTAGAATAAAAAACAGAGACGCAGTAGCGATAAAAGCTACTGCGTCTCTGTTTTATTAGGGGGTTATATAAAAATTATTGGGGATTGGCAAAAGTTAATTCTAACGCATAATATGCGACTTCTTGTTACGATATTCACTTGGGCTGTATTCCTTGTATTGTTTAAACAGTCGATTAAAGGTAGAAATACTGGAGAAACCGGAAAGCGATGCTACCTGACTTATCGACAGGTTTGGCTGGGCAAGTAATTCTTCTGCAACCTTAATTCGACGTAAGGTAATATAGTCACAAAAAGTATAGCCTGTATATTGTTTAAACAATCTTGAAAAGTGATATTTACTAAATCCTATTGATTCGGCAATGTTTTCCAATGTCAATGGAAGCATGTAGTTCTCATCAATATAGGTCAGCAAGGACTGAAACTTTAATGCGTATTCTGAACGTTTCGAATCACTTGTATTAGGAAAAAGTGACTGAGAGTCTAATTGGTGATAACCAAGCTGAACAAAAAAATCGATTAACAGGGAAAAAATAGATAATCCTGTAAATTCTCTGTGCTCAAAGTATTCATTTCGTATCTGAATCAGCTTGTCATATAACGTATGATACACAGGTAAAAAAACTGATGGAGTAATATGAATCGGCTGTGCCAGATATATCTGGAGACTTTGAAAGCTTGGGAGCTTTGATAGTGCAGATAAATCAAATAGGTAAATAAAACGACTGCCGCTTGCAGGGGCAACCAATTCATGTAACTCGCCCGATGGAATAATCAATACTTCTCCGGGCATAACGCGGTGAAGCTCTTTACCGATAATCACATCATAGTGATTTTCACAAGGTACAATTACTTCTATTGCAGTATGCCAATGTGCGGGATAATGGGTATTTTCCTTGTTTAACCAGATTCGTACGGAAGAGTTGCGGTAGTAATCTACAACCTCTTGTTGATTCTGGATATGACGGATTCCTCTATAATCCCGGTTTGAAGCATTAAAATCTTCATTTGCTAATGCATGGACTGTCTTATTCATGTTTGTCTCCTTTTACATTATTCGCAATAAATAGCGAATTGCTCAAAAATTGCTATTCTTTGTAATGCTTGCAAATATCTATATTATACATGTTAGTCATTTTCACATATTAAAATGGATGAAATATTCAAATATAGTCATATTGTGCATATTTGGATTGTATCACCGAAAAGTAAAAAAGTAAATAATGCACAAAAGTAAAATTAAAAGCTGACATTAAATGAGCAATTTGTGAAGAGTAGATAGCAAGATTTAAGAAGAATTATCATTGTGACAAACGTATAATACGAACATGAAAGGAATCTATGAATGATTAAGTGGAGGTAAGTATGAAGGATTCTGTTAGAAAGCTGCTAATTCTTTTGGCTGGTATCGTTGCGGCGGTGGCGCTGATTGCTTTGATGAATACCGGGTCAATAGAAACCTTTGAAGAAAAGTATGCAGGCGTTGATTTGACAGCTGACGCAACAGGCGCAGTTAGAGAAGGAACGTACAGTAGATATTTGAAAAAGCATCAGCAAGGTGCGTATCCGACAGAGGATATTGAGGTGAAGTTGGATGAATACGAAGATGCTTCCGGTGTAGAGATGAAGAGCTCTTATGAGGGGGAATCGGATGTCTTATACACGGATAGTGATTCGAGTGTAACATGGAAGGTGAATGTTCCACAGGCTGGATTCTATAACTTCTATATGGAGTATATGACTGTAAAGTCCAGAGGTGTAGCGGTAGAACGTTCTATATATATTAATGGAGAGTTACCGTTTGAAGCGGCAAACAGCATCACACTTCAGAGAATGTGGGTAGATGCTACAGATGTAAGAGTTGATAATCAAGGTAATGAAATTAGAGCAACTCAGGTTGAGACCTTTGAGTGGCAAAAGGCATTTGCGAAAGATGATAGAGGATATGTTGCAGAGCCATATCAGTTCTATTGTGAAGAGGGTGAGAACACGGTAACCCTTGTTGGCGTTAATGAGCCATTAGCATTAAAGAGTGTTTGGTTAAAGGCAGTACAAGAAGTGCCGAATTATGAAGAATATCGTAACAGTTTTTCGAATAGTGGTGCAACCGCAGAAGGGCTTACATATCTCTCGGTAGTACAGGGTGAAGACGCATCAGTTAGATCTGATTCCTCCCTATATGCAAAATACGACAGGTCTTCCCCTTCTACACAGCCCTGTGATGTTATGAGAACTGTTTTGAATTATACAGGTGGAGATGCTTGGAAGGCATCAGGTCAGTGGATTCGTTGGGATATCGAAGTTCCGGAGGATGGCTTCTATAAGATAGCTGTTAAGGGAAGACAGAATTATGCAAGAGGAAGTCTGTCAAATAGAAAACTTTTGCTTGATGGCGAGCTGCCATTTGAAGAGGCGGGAAATGTATCCTTTGCATATGCGAATGATTGGGAGAATAAAGTGTTGGCAGATGCCAAAGGAAATGCTTATGAATTTTATTTAACAAAGGGAACCCATACATTGACCTTAGAGGCTGCTCTGGGTGATGTAGGAGCGGTGCTTGGAGAATTAGAGGATTCTATTTTCAGATTGAATCAGATTTACAGAACGGTATTAGTATATATCGGAGCAAGCCCGGATAAGTATCGTGATTACAATATTGATAAGGTATATCCTGAGGTAATCGAAGCTATGGAGCTTGAATCAAAGAGATTGTACAAGATTGTAGACGATATGGTTGCTGTTACGGGACAAAAGGCAGATAAAATTGCGACAGCTCAGACGTTGGCGCAACAGCTTGAGAGATTTGTTGACAGACCTGATAAGATTTCTGTTGAGTTCGTAACATTCAAGGATAATATCACGGCACTTGGTACGGCTTCTTTGAGTATGGGTGAGACGAAGCTTGATGTTGACTATATCACAATCGCAGGTGTTGATGCAGAGATTCCGGAAGATAAGTCAAGCTTTATGGCGAAGGCTATCCATGAAGTGAAGTCTTTCCTGGCATCCTTTATCGTAGATTATGATGCGGTGGGTGATGTATATGATGCTGATGAAGAAGAAGTTATTACGGTTTGGGTAGTAACAGGACGTGACCAGGGTACGATTTTGAAGACTATGATTGATGATACATTTACTCCTAATACAGGTATTAAGGTGAATGTTGAAATCGTTAATGCGAATGCGCTTATGAGTGCGGTAGTAGCAGGAAGAGGACCAAACGTAGTATTGTCGGTAGGTGCCAATCAGCCGGTTGACTTTGCATTAAGAAATGCAGTTGAAGATTTATCACAATTTGAGGATATTGATGAGGTGTTAAAGGCTTATACACCAAGCTCTTATGAGCAGTATAAGTTAGAGGAGCATATCTACGCAATTCCTGAAACACAGAATTTTAATGTTATGTTTTATCGAAAGGATATTTTAGAACAGTTAGGGCTTGAGGTTCCTCAGACGTGGCAGGAATTGATTGAGATGTTACCTACTATTCAAGGTAATAACATGTCAGTAGGTATTCCTACAGCGGCAGGAAGCAGTGGTGCGACTAATGCAACAGCAGTTGCAACAGCAAACTCTGATTTGTCAATGTACTTCACATTATTATACCAGTATGGCGGAGATATGTACAATGAAGCGGGTACAGAGACTATGGTAGATTCAGAGGCTGGTATTGAGGCATTTGAGGATTATCTGAAATACTTCACAGATTACGGAATTCCTACAATTTATGACTTTGTCAGTCGTTTCCGTTCCGGTGAGATGCCAATCGGTATCATTAACTATACAACCTTCAATACATTGGTTGTATCAGCACCGGAGATTCGAGGTTTGTGGGAGTTTACATTAATCCCAGGAACTGAGCGTATGAACGAGAATGGAGAAACATATATTGATCGTTCAGACTTCATTACAGGTAGTGCAACCATGATGATTAAGACCGAGGATGAGAAGCTTAAGAATGAAGCATGGGAGTTCATGAAGTGGTGGGCTGATGCAGATACACAGGTACTCTTTGGTAGAGAGATTGAGGCGTTGCTTGGTTCGTCAGCAAGATATGCGACAGCCAATATCGAAGCCTTTGAGCAGCTTGCATGGAGCGCAGAGGATATTGAAGTATTGAAGGAGCAGTGGAACCAGACCTTTGGTATCAGAGAGGTTCCGGGTGGTTACTATACAGGTCGTCATATTACCAATGCGATTAGAAAAGTAATTAATGAAAAAACAGACCCAAGAGAAACGATGATTGACTATGCGATTACTATAGATGAGGAAATCGAGAAGAAGAGAATCGAATTCGGATTACCGGTTGAATAACAGGGGGGTAACGAATGAAAGAGTATATTCGTAGATATTTTGAATTACGCCGACATAATTTTCGAGTGGCGTGTAAAAAAGCGAAGAATAGTAAGATGTGCTATTTGTTTTTAGCTCCTTACGCAATTATCTTCTTTACTTTTACAATTTTACCAGTATGCACATCAGTTTTTTATAGTTTTACATATTATAACGTACTGGAAGAACCAAGATTTATTGGATTACAAAATTATATTAACTTGATTCTTCAGGATGATATCTTCCTGATTGGTGTAAAGAATACCTTTATGATAGCAGTTATCACAGGACCGTTAGGCTATATTGCCTCCTTTCTGTTCGCGTGGTTGATTAATGAGTTGCCAAGATGGATAAGAACAATTGCAGTTGTGGTGTTTTATGCACCATCGATTGCCGGAAATGCCTTTGTAATCTTCTCTATTCTCTTTAGAGGAGATGCTTACGGACCGGTGAATGCAAAGCTTATGGAGTGGGGGATTATCGATTCACCGATTCTATGGCTTGTAAGTCCGCAGTATATGTTACCAATCTGTATGATTGTTATCTTATGGATGAGTATGGGACAGGGATTCTTGGCTTTTGTTGCCGGACTTCAGGGTGTTGATAGAGCGCAGCTTGAAGCCGGTTATGTGGATGGCGTTCGTAACCGTTGGCAGGAGTTGTATTATATTACACTTCC
>SVFJ01000175.1 GCA_015056925.1 Lachnospiraceae bacterium
CTTGCTAGGTAGATGCATATATACCTCACCTCAGACGGCAGCTACATCCCGCTGCCGCCTTCGGCGAGGGGGATAGAAGTTGATTATTATCATTCATCCATATATACAGCCCATTTGTCAAATTGTAAGGAGTACCTTCTTCCTCCTAGATCAGACTCCTACTTGGTTATAACCCTTTTACTCTATTCTCCCATAAATAATAGAGTTTATCTCTTAAATATTTATACGTTACGCAATCCTGATCGAATATATCATCTAAAAGCTCATTGATTAACCCTATATCACGATCTTTATATTGTGGACAATAACGAATTAAATCATTTAAAAGATTCTTTACACTTTCATCTTCGTTCATTAGTGACCAGCTATGTATTATTTGAGGCCTTTTAAAACCAAGTATTCCTCACTTAATCCTTCAAAGCTATAATCACCTTTCAGACCATTAGCTTGTTTTACAGTTTCTATTGACCATTTATCTACAATACCATATAAACTATCTGTTTTAGGTATCCAATAGACTTCTGTATCTACGATATATTTCCCACATGTTCCAAGTGATTTTTTGAGTATTATATTTATACTTCCAAATAAATCTGTATCAACACAAATACAATCATCACATCTATCAGCATCATAATCCGTCATTAATCCATTTTCAATTTTCCATGCTTCAAAATATTTAATATCACCTACAAATAAATTAGCTGGTTCAGATTTTCTACGAAAATACTGAACTATATAACCATTAGAATCTATTTTTCCAGTAATCTCCGGTATATTCCAATTAATTGATACGCTAAAAGCAAAACCAGCACTATGATATTCATGAATCAATTCGAAGTATTTCCCGTGCATATTAAAACCTCATATTAGAAATTCATATTATTCATTATATAATTTAGCATAAAAATTTTCAATGCTATTATTTTATGTTATATGTTAATTTTCAGAATCACTCTATTGTTTTTCTCATAAAAGTTATGCTATAGGAATCGTGCAAGCAATCAACTGTCAGCGGTAATTTGTGCATATATAAACCTATTTGGCTCTTTCATAAACAGTCCTTCGCCTTGTCAAGTATATCATCATCTTTTACCTTGTAGTGCAGGTACTATCTATGATAAAATACCTCAGCATAAAGTTTAATTCAACAAGTATTATTCAGGTCAGTTATTGTAATTTATGCTACAAGAATCACACAAGTAATATATTACAATTTTCATTTATCTGTGATTAAGCAGTACTGATTTTTTCTCTTGATCGCTTCTTCACATATATACATCTGCTCAAATCATCCACTGTATTGTTTGTATCTGTTATAGGATTTGCTTGGATAAAGCAGATTATTCTTCCGGATGAGCTGTTTGTATTTCAGCAGGAGTACGACATGAAGAAGGCCATAAACACGGAGAATCCAAAGGTAACGCCGGAAATAGACTTCAGGTATTACATGAATTTCATTGAAATGAAGTTTGGCAGAAAGGATAGTGTGGATACTGACAATAACAGCAGCGGTGGAGGACAGAAGCAAGATACCATCGATTCAGTTACTTTTCAGGTGTTTCTTTTTGCATTATGTTACCTCGTGGTTTGCATACATGAGGAACTCAATCAAAAATCATCGGCTACATTGGGAAGAGCACCGAGCCCCAGTGGAGTTTGTTTATGTAATGTGCCGGATATACACCGGTAACTAAAACGAACTGAACATTTCAAGCGGTAGATTGATATTGGCGACATCAATCACTTCGTCACTGTCGAAGCCAGATTTTTTAGAGGATAACGAGCATCACGACGGCATATCATTCGCGGTTATCAATATGGCGGAGTACGGTGTTTTCGAAGTCATCATTGAAAGGATAATCAGGGGATGTACCATATGTATTAAAGCAGCGGAAGAGAAATTTTTGTCTTGGCATCGCCAGTTCTCTTTTTCGACTGTTACATTATCAAAAAGGTAAATCACAAGTATATGTACTTTTGACTCTCTGTAGCTCTTCTTTGATTTCGGCTGGACAGTTAAACAGAAGATTCTGTAACGAATTACACAATGAATATTCACGTGGATTTCCGTAGCTTGTCCAACTGCTTGCATACACTAAATTGTTATGAATAAAAAATTCGAGACAACTTCCATATTCTTCAGAAAGTACCGAATAAAGGGAATACTTACTCTCCCATTGCTCTATATTTTTTATTTGAGCTTCAGCCATCCAACGATCACCAAATGAACATACTCTCTCATCAACAATATAAGCTATAAATAGTGCTAATGATTGGTCAAGGGTATTGGAATCCCAAATCGTTTTAAAAGTATCTACAGCCAACTTTGTATGGTTATCAATACATTTTTGGAGTTCAGGAACTATAGCTTCAGCATTTGCAGAATATTGACGGAATGCAGTTATCCCCAATTCTAATGAATCGCCGTTTACAACGCCACCATCTATAGATGACAATAAATCAAACGAATTTTCTATGTTTACATCATAGATTTCGTTTTCGTTCAACCAATTTGATATAGTACCCATAGAGATTTTGCGAACATTTTTCTGAAGCATGTAATATAAAACAATTCGTTCATCATCTGTTGTTATTTCCAACGCAGAAGGCGCGTTTGCAATTATTGAAGTGGATTTAGGTGTTTCTCGTGATTTTATATGCTCTGAATACTTCTCTCTGAGTTTATTGTTTTCATGAGTAATAATGCTGACCTTGGGCTGATGTGCGGATACTGCTTCATTTACGGTGTCGTAAATATAAGATACATCCGTATCAGAGTCTAACCGCCGAAGTTTATACTCATTATTTAAGAAGCCATACATGTTGTTGGAATTTATTTCTGGTAACGCAATTGGAATCACAGGAACATCCTCATACCACAAAATTCCTGCTTCGTTAAGGCAATAGGCACTTTGATAATAATCATGGGAAAGGATTGCAATATTAACCGCACTCTCTTTCAAAGCTTTTTTAACTTCTTCTGATATTTTTTCGTTTACATCATTCCCCGGCAAGGAA
>SVFJ01000176.1 GCA_015056925.1 Lachnospiraceae bacterium
CTCAGAATGCATACGAACAGTTAGTTGCTCTGAAGGTTAAACTGGATGAGCAGAATGTTCCAACTGCAGGTCGTTGGGTTGTTGTACCGGCATGGTTCCATGGCTTACTGCTGTTAGACAACAGATTCGTAGCAAATGGCACTGACAAGGGTGTTGCAGCATTACAGAATGGTTTAGTAGGTTATGCAGCTGGTTTCGAGACCCATTTATCCAACAATGTTCCGAATACAACTGATACCAAGTACAAGGTTATCGCCGGCACTAACTTCGGTTGTTCATTCGCAGAACAGATCGTTGAATTAAAGGCCTACACTCCAGAAAAGAGATTCGCTGATGCATTAAAGGGCTTAAACGTCTATGGTGCAAAGGTAGTCGAAGGCAACGCATTAGCATGCTTAACTGCTAATCATGCATAATTGGTGCTGAAATGGCATTTATTACAAATACCAAGACAGGTATAACAATTGAGTGCAGCAATAAAGATGTTATTGCTACATTGAAAAAGGATCCTGCTTACATCGTTAAGGAAGGCGTAGACCTTTCAGATATGAAGCTGGACGAATTGAAGGCAGAGGCTGTTAAAAGAGGCCTAGAAGTACCGAAAAAGGTCACTAAGGCTCAGTTAATAGCCTTACTTTCATAAGAGGAGGACGTATTGATGGAACTGTTAGATAAATTTATGAGATTAAGCGGATGCACTGATGGAGTGCTCGCAAGCGTGCTTCTTGATCAGGCAGAAGATTATATCCTTACCGAAACCAATAGAACGGTTCTTCCGTCAAGACTCGTTACAGAGCAAATCAATATTGCTCTAATATCTTATAACAGGTTAGGTATGGAGGGAGAGGCATCCAGAAATGAAGGTGGAGTATCAATCTCAATAAATGATATTCCAGAGCATACAAAAAATGTCATCTCCCTTTATCGTTTGGCAAGAGTTGGAGGCAAAGCTCATGAAAAGAGCCAGGACTAAACAACTTAGTACAGTTTTTCTTAGATCAAGAACAAGTGTCAAAGACAGTGAAGGCGTAGTTACGGCTTTGTATGGTACACCTCAAGAGTTTAAAGCAGATATTGCTTCTAATACGGGAGTAGTACAAGCAATGAGCTATGGCGAAAGAGCGCAGTATATGAGGACTCTCACAGTATGGGATGATATCTCTTTGTCTGAAGGTGATGGCATCTGTATCAAAGCAGGTGGAAATGAAGAACCAGACTATAGCATTGTTGCAATTCATTACTATACATACTTTAGGACAATAGATGTAGAGAAAATATGCCGTTAATAGGATTAGAAGATTTCTATAAGACACTTGATAATCTAAAAGAAAATGCAGACAAAGTTGCTGAGCAAGCTGTTTTAGTCGGTGCTGAGAAAATTAGAGCACAAGCTGTCTTAATGACACCTATATTTACCGGTGAATTGAGGCAAAGTATTAAAACTAAATCTGAAAAAACCGGGAAAACAGTAAAAGGTATTGTATATACAAATAAAGCATATGCAGCTTATGTTGAGTTTGGCACAGGACCAAAAGGTGAAGAATCTGATCATTCAGATGTATCCCCTAATATTGCTGTTTCGTATAAACAAAAAGGTTGGTCATATCAGGATGCGGAAGGTAACTGGCATCATACTAGAGGACAACCAGCTAATCCGTTTATGTATCCAGCTGCAAGAGATAGGCAGGAGGTTGCCATGAAGGCTGTTGCAGATACTTTTGCAAAAGCAATCAAGAAAGGGTTAAAAGATGATTAATATCAAAGATCAGGTTTTTTCGTTGTTAGACGGAATAACAGATAATGTAACTGATGTGTATCCGAAAAATGCTGCATCAATGCCAGCTATCCAATACACAGAGGAAGATAACCATGTATATGAATGGACCGCTGAAGGTGAACAGAGGTCATATGTACGCTATAGAATCGATATTTGGAACATAGGAAGCACATCACTTTTAGCTTTAGAAGTAGATAAGAAACTGTCAGGATTTGGTCTACAGAGAATAGCTTGCAGCGATATTGAGGATCCTAATGGATTCAGACACAAAGTTATGAGATATGAAGCGATAATTGATGTCGATGGTTTCGGTATATATCATGCTGATTAGAAAGGAATATGAAACATGTTAGCAAATGGTGCAACATTAAAGTTTAAGCAGAATGGTGGTACAGGGGCTATGCAGGACCTTCCTGGATTAAAAGAAATCCCGGAGATTGGCATGGATCCTGAGAAAGTTGAAAACACCGTTTTAACTGATACTGTTAAGAAGTATGAAATGGGTATTGGTGATCCAGGTGATATGGTATATAAGTTTAAATACCAGAATACATCTGCTACCGATTCGTACAGACTTTTACGTACTGCTCAGGCAACAGGTAATCTGTACGATTTTGAGGAAACTGATAAAGATGGAACAAAGATTTCTTTTTCAGCCTATCCGTCAGTTAAACGTGGCGGTGGTGGAGTCAATGGAGTAATTGACTTTGACTTAAGCTTGGCATTAGCAAGCGAGATCACCATCACTGACCCTACAGATTAACAAGGAGATAAATAATGCCAAATACGGTTTTAATGGATGATGAATTAATAACAAATGAGGAACCAGAAGTTGTTGAAAAAACAAAGAAGGTTCCTTTTGCTTATTGGGTTGTCAACGGCAATGAATATAAGCTCAAACTGAAAACAAAGGAGATTACAAAAATAGAACAGCGTTTGGGAGGCAATATGCTTAGTGTTCTCAATACTAAAGACAGTATTCCTCCAATAGCAACAATGCTGTATATAACACATGCAGCAATGCAACCATGGCATCATGGAGTAACGCTTCAGGATGTTTATGATCTGTTCGACAAATATTGTGATGAAGGCGGAAGCCAGTTAGCCTTCTTTGCGGGTCCGCTCATGGATATTTACACGGTATCTGGTTTTTTTACAGAGAATCAGAACTCGGAAATGGAACAGAACCTCAAGGAAGCAAAGGCATCATTCTAGAGACCGTAACCGAATACTTGCAGG
>SVFJ01000177.1 GCA_015056925.1 Lachnospiraceae bacterium
TTATGAAGAAGGTGAGCAAAGAGAAAGAACTTACTGGATTCGATGGATGGAGCAGGATTATCCCGTAGTACCATGTTATAATGGTACGAAGGAAGGCAGTGCCAATGTATATCATGGTTATACCTATACGGGAGAGCTGGAAAAGCTGCTGGAGCAGATGGATATCGGACCGAGCATCATAGAGCCGGTAGCGGATTCGTATTTTTAAATTTGAGATGAATGAACAAGGAGAAGAGAAAGATGAAGAAGATTTTAGGTTACACAGGTTTAATTGCTTATTTTGGAGTATGCTTTTGGCATTATTTTACATTAACAGCGCAGGCATATATAGACCCTTCAGTTGCAACATATTTGATTCAGGCAATTGCAGGAGCATTGATTGCATTAGGTGCAGTATTTACTATTTTCAGACACAAGATTGCGGCTTTGTTTAAGGGTAAGAAAAAGACAGACGCTGCAGCTGATGATGTAATTGAGTTAAAGGATGTTGACGAGGAATAAGAGTAGTAATGAGTACAATATTAAATGCAATTGTTGATGGTTTGGTATGGCTAATCGGAGGATGCTATCATATTTGTCATAACTATTATGTAGCAATCTTTCTGTTTACGCTTTTAACAAAGGTAATTTTAATACCTTTATCTGTTATGGTGCAGAAAAATTCTATTAAAACAGTTCGAATGCAGCCACAGATGAATCATATCAAGGCTAAGTATATGGGAAATTCGGAGATTATTTCAGAGGAGCAGTATAAGCTGTTTCAAAAGGAGAAGTATAATCCGTTTCTTGATTTGGTTCCCCTTGTGATTCAGCTGGCACTGTTAATGGGTGTGGTAGAGGCTGTGAAGAAGGGAACAGATTTGACAAGTGTTCCGATAGAAGTTAAGGGACTTACGCTAATTGTTCCGTTGATTGCAGGTATTTCAGCATTTTTAATGTGTTATAGCCAGAATAAGAGTAACGTATTACAGGCAGAGCAGGGAGCGTTAAATCAGTATGGTACTATGGCATTTTCAGTTTTGCTGTCATTATATCTGGGACTGTTTGTGCCGGTTGGTGTAGGTGTATATTGGACCTTTAGTAATTTGCTGTCTATTGTGCAGTTGTTCCTGTTAAATATTTTTATTAATCCTAAGAAATATATCGATTACGATGCTTTGGAGGAAAGTAAAGAAGCTTTGCGTAAGGCGAAGGAATTTGCGCCGGCAAAGAGTAAGGTAAAGAGAAAGCCGGAGCATATACAGAAGGAAAAGGAAGATTACAAGAGATTTCTTTCTGTGTCAAATATGAAGATTGTTTTTTATTCGGAAAAAAACGGCTTCTATAAATACTATAAGAATATTATTGAAGAGATTATCAGAAGAACAAATATTGTGGTTCATTATATTACGAGTGACCCGGAGGATGCTGTTTTTGCAATGGAGTCAGAGCAGTTTAAGCCATATTATATCGGGGAAAATAAGCTGATAGTGTTGATGATGAAGCTGGAAGCGGAGATTGTGGTAATGACGACTCCGGATTTGGAGAATTATCATTTGAAGCGTTCTTATGTGAAGAAGGATATTGAGTATATTTATGTTCCGCATGATGTTAACAGTTCTAATCTGACTTTCCATAAAGATGCATTAGACCATTTTGATACCATCTTTACATCAGGTCCTAAGAATAAGGCAGAGATTGCAGAGAGGGAAGAGACTTTTGGACTGGCTAAGAAGAACCTTGTGGAATGGGGCTCCGGTGTTATAGATAATATGATAGAATCCTATGAGCAGATGAAGGATGGAGAAGAGAAGCAGAAGACTGTTTTGATTGCTCCTTCATGGCAAAAGGAGAATATTATGGATTCTTGTATTGAACAGCTCCTTGAACAGCTTGTTCAGACAGGTCATAAGATAATTGTTCGTCCTCATCCTCAGTATGTCAGACATTATGAGGAGAGAATTAATGCGCTTGCAGCTAAGTATCAGGCGGCAGGAGTCGAGGTACAGAAGGATTTTTCTTCCAACAAGACGGTTTATATGGCGGATATGTTGATTACGGACTGGTCAAGTATTGCATTTGAGTACTCTTTCTCTACATTGAAGCCGGTATTATTTATCAATACACCAATGAAGGTAGTAAATCCTGATTATCAGGAGATTAAGGAAGTACCGATTGATATCGAGCTTAGAGATAAGGTTGGTATATCTTTGGAGCTTTCAAGCTTAGGTGAGGTGAATGCTTCTGTGGATAAACTTTTGAATACGGAGCAGTTTGCGAAGCCGGCAATGGAAGAATTACGTAATTACTATATTTACAATATTGGAAACAGTGGAAAAGTCGGCGCTAAATATATCATAGAGCGTTTGATGGAGAAATCAAAAAAGAAATGAGGCAATATAGATGAAGAGAAATGTTCTGTTAAATCCGGGACCTGCAACAACAACAGATTCAGTGAAGATGGCGCAGGTTGTTCCTGATATTTGTCCTAGAGAGAAGGAATTTGTGCAGATTATGCGCGAGGTGGAAGAAGGACTTGTAAAGATTGTTCATGGTAATCCTGATGAGTATGCGGCAGTGCTATTCTGTGGTTCAGGCACAATTAACATGGATATCTGTTTGAATTCATTATTGCCTGCGGATAAGAAGGTATTGGTAATTAACAATGGCGCCTATAGCAGCCGTGCAGTGGAGATTTGTGAATATTATCATTTGAACCATATTAATTTGAGATTACCGATAGATAAACAGATGGATTTGGCAGTGGTGGAGAAGACATTGCAGGAGAATCCGGATATCGCATTGGTTTATACCACACACCATGAGACAGGAACAGGACTTTTAAATCCGATTCGTGAGATTGGTGCATTGGTACATCGGTATGGAGCTGTATTTGTTGTGGATACAACGTCAACATATGCGATGCGTCCAATCCATATTGAAGAGGATAATGTGGATTTTGTTATGGCATCTGCACAGAAGGGAATTATGTCTATGACAGGACT
>SVFJ01000178.1 GCA_015056925.1 Lachnospiraceae bacterium
TCTGTCCCTCTAACTCAGGAGAACCGGAATCTACAGTCTTTGGCGTAATGATATCCTGCTGCGGCTGTGGTTTAATATGCTGATGATAGTAGCTGTAGGTTGCTGATGGCACATCGCATAATACCTTCATCTCCTTTACCTTACCGATAAACATGGTATGTGTTCCCAAATCAACAGTTTGCTCTACATCCACTGTGAAATAGGAATTTGTACCTTTTGTGATATAGTAAATTCCGTTTTCAGCTCTTTCACATTCTGCAAAACCTTCGAATTTATCAACTGCCTTCCCCGTCTGAAATCCAAACCTCTTAATCAACTCAAAATCAGCCTCTTCGCTTAGCACAGAAACGCAAAACTTGCCGGAATTCTGTATCATATCCTGTGTATAATTGAGCTTATTTACTGCAATTGCAATCCTGTTTGGCTCTGCCGTTACCTGCTCCACTGTATTAATGATGCAGCCATTGTCTTTACCGTTCTGATTGGCAGTCAGTACAAAGATTCCGTAGGTTAGTTTGTTCAATGCATCTAATTCCATATATCTCATTCCCTTCTCAAGTTATTACCAATATATGCAATTAGCATTGACAAATGTGACTACTTTCATTCAGAGTCAGGCCACTCGAAATCACAGATTTCTCGTTGCTGGCGTATCCGCCAGATAGAAGCATAAAAAAACACATACATGAATGCAAGCATTCTGTATGTGTTTTTTATGCTTCTGCCTGTCTCTGAACGTTAGGCATAGTACACTGCCTGTGCATTCCAAAGATCAGAATATAAACCTTCCTGCTGTACTAATTCCTCATGCGAGCCTCGTTGTACCACTGTTCCTTTATCAAATACGAGAATATCCTCACAGAATCGACAGGATGCCAGTCTATGTGAAATATAGATTGCCGTCTTATTACCTACCATCTTATCAAAGCCTGCAAACACCTCACACTCTGACACCGGGTCAAGCGCAGCTGTCGGCTCATCCATAATAACAAACGGCGCATTCTTATAGATTGCTCTGGCAATCGCCATCTTTTGCTTCTCGCCACCGGAAAATGCCACCCCTTCTTCTGCAAACTCCTTGCCAACATAGGTATTTAAGCCGTTTGGCAGTGTTGCAATTCTTTCTCCAAGCCCCGCTTTTGTCAGTGCATCAATCGCCCGTTCTTCATCCACTTTGTCACTTGCCGCAACATTCTCTCCTACAGGAAAAGAAAACATTCTAAAATCCTGAAATACCACGGCAAACAGATTGCAATATTCCTGATAGTCAAACTTCCTGATATCAATACCATTCACTTTGATACATCCCTCTGTCACATCATACAGACGACATAAAAGCTTGATAAATGTGGTCTTACCAGAACCATTTTTACCTACTATCGCCATCTTCTCGCCAATGGTAAATTTCAGATTCAAATCCTTAATAATATCCTGTTCTGTTCCAGGATATCGAAATGACACATGCTCAAACTCCACTGAGAATTTGTTGTCTCTTCGCTTCTCCATAGGAATCGTACCTTCATACTTGCGCTTAGAAAGGTCCATATATTCTACATAGTCCTTGCAGTATAGGCCAACTGTATTCAGATTCGCCATCGCCACCGCACACTGCGCCACCGCCATAGAAAATCGCAGGATACTGGAAGCATATGTTACCACGCCACCTATCGTAATCATCCCTGCATAGGCACGAAGCCCTGTAAACAGATATACCATCAATCCCGATAGGTCTGAAAGTCCTTGACCTACCCACTCTCGCTTGGTATAAATTGCTGCCTGTCTTTTCTTACCTTGAATTAGATTTTCATTACTAATCTCTATATCCTTTTCAACGAGCTCCTGCTGTGCATAGATTCGTAAATCCTTCTGGGATTCTATCCCTGCAAGCTTATCCAGATAATAATTTCTTCTGTTGTAATCCTTGGTCAGCTTATCATGCTCTTCTTTACTGCGCCTTGCTATCACATCATTATACTTATAATTGATTCCAACAAAGACACATACTAACACAAACAAAAGCACAGAACTTGCCCATGAACAAATAAAGCCATCTCCCTGCTTGGAAGAAATAAACAGAGGAATCATAATAACCAAAGCCAAAACTATAGAAATAACCGATGTCATAATCTGCTCAAAACGATACAACAGCCATCCTGACATACCAATATAATTTCCCTCTGCCTGACTCTTATAGCGAAGCTCCTGCACCCGAGGCTCTTCCAGATATTCATAATCCATGGATAAGGATTTGCAATTCAATAGCTCCGCTTCGATTTCCTTGATATATTCGTTCTTTTGATTATACCACTCACGAAGTCTGGCTTCGATTAATCGAAGGACCATATTCGCACCAAGAGCTATTAATGCATACTTTAACAATTCTTCTATGCCGGCACCTGCATATACCGCATCCAATAAAAAGCCCATCAGCACGATACTAATAAAAGGTCTGACACCTCCAAGAATCGACAGCAGTACACTATTTACCAGCATATCCTTATTCTGCTTGGAAAAATCCTTCAGGAAGCGAACCACATATTTCCATTCTATTCTTTCTGACTTATTCATTGAAAATGCCCTCCTTTCCCGCTTCATCCTCCACGTAAGAGTCTCCCATCAGTTCACTACGCTTCTTTAGCTCCTCCTGGTCCTTGTAATACTTTCCTTGCAATTCAAAAAGTTCAGCATATCTGCCCCTAGCTTGCATCAAGGACTCATGGGTTCCCTCTTCAATAATACCACCATTCTCCAACAAAATAATACGGTCGCAAAAGCGTGTACTAGACAATCTGTGCGAGATATAAATAGAGGTTCTCCCCTGTGTTGCCTCACTAAAGTTCTGATACAACAGATTCTCTGCAATCGGGTCAAGTGCCGCTGTCGGCTCATCTAAAAGCAGCAGCTTGGGATCCTTATATAAAGCTCTTGCAAACAACAATTTCTGCTTCTCTCCCCCCGAATAGTCAAGTGCACTGTC
>SVFJ01000047.1 GCA_015056925.1 Lachnospiraceae bacterium
TAATATTACACAAACAACAGCTCTTGCATCGATAAAGGTCCTCTCTGATGCAAGAGCTGTTGTTTGTGTAATATTATGGATTTCTCCGTTTGTACGTTTATAAGCGGCTTCCAGTAATCGTATTTCCTTAGGTGTAAGATTTAGATCCTTTGCACTTCTAGGTATGCCTATCTGCTCCCAGTCTGATACCTTGGGAAGCTCCTCGATATCAATATCAAGAAGCTCTCCCTTATCCTGTTCTATCTTCAGCACCTTCTCAGTAAAGAGACACATATCCTTGCTGATTTTACCTGCGCTATCATAAAATGCCTCTCTGACCTCTTCCTCTATCGCAGGCATATATCTGACAATCTCTTCCACTATCTCATCAAAGAACTTGCCACTTTCCTGCTTCTTTAAAGCATCGAACACTGCTGCCGTATTGACATTCACTTCTCCAGTCTTTTCGTATACATGCAGGATACGGTCTACTATCTTACGTGTCAGATATGAGTTAAGCTGTGCTGTCTTTTTCTCTGTTGCTTCTGTAATCCTTTGTAAAAACTTAGGTGTTAGCATTATTTCCCCCTTAATGCACGTTTCGCCACATCTACCCACTGTTTTCTGTGTGCATAATATGCCTTCTCATCCCAGTGTGCCTCTGCTAATGGATTGGTATATTGTAATGGTCTGTCACTCTTAATCTTGGTGATTCCCTTTCTACTCCACCATTTATCTCTATCAGTGTTATACCATCCAGCTACATTGTACTTCGGATCTACGTACTGCCAGCCTTCGTACTGATAATGACCATATTCAAGATTAGGATCATATGTATATACTTCTCCTCTGGTCGCCATGTTGAGCATATTGGTCTGCTGCCTAAGGTTGCCACTCATAAATGGCATATACTTTTGCATATCGGACCACACCTGTGCATCTAGAGCATCTTGCGCGATATCATATCGTCTGCCCATTCTAGTAAAATCAATATTCACAACTGCACCATTCTCCGACCGCTTAATATTCAACTGACCGAACAGCTTTGCAAAATGATTCCTTCCAATTCCCATGTTCTCCTACCCCTGTTCCTGTGTTGGTAATGCCAAGAACTTATTATGTATGTCATCCATTACACCATTTGCCCCTAAGGAATGATACTGTTGCCAGCAGTTCTCAAAATTTTCCCTGGCATAAATTGGCGCATAACCTCTCTCAGACCACTTGTTATACTCGCTTATCATCTGCGCACGTAATAATGCCTGTATGCCAAGTTTCAATGCCTCGGTATCATTTGATGCTTTCTTGACCTTCCTGCTGATTGCGCCTATGATTGCCACACTAATTGAAGGCACTCCTAATAAATACAAAATCTGATATAATTCCATGCTCTTATCCCCCTAATAGAAAGAGCCCTAACGTCACATATTGTAATGCGGCGCTAAGGCTCTGGTCTCTTATGCTATCCGTTCCATCTGGATTTTGTTTCTCTTATGTCCACATGAACGAAGTTCGAATATATTCCAATACCACCTCTGTCAGGTATTATGGTTTCTATAAAAGCTGCTATCTTCTTAGGCGGTACCCCGGTGATTCTGATATCAGCTGCAGTACCGTAGCAGTGTTGGGAGTATGTAGCTCCACCAACCTTCTTGTTGTAAGCAGGTGTACGATATGCACTGTTAATTGTTACTGGTTTTCCAAAATGTGTTCTAATTTTCTGTAACACTTCCACCAGTTCAGGTGCTACAAAGACAACATCGCTATTGTCCTTGCACGCAAACTCACGTACCTTGAAATTCTTCGATAATTTCTGATTGCCCTGCTTTGCTCTTGAATATGCGTTTATATTAATCATGTTTATCCTCCGTATAATATGAATTTAGTTGAGTATTATTCTGTCTCAGTAACTTCCTCAGTTACTTCCTCGTCTGTCGCATACTGAGCCTCAATTAACATTTCAATCTCAATCATATCCTCTTCGGTGAGTACTTCCTTTTCATACCAGCCTAAAGCATACTTTCTCACCTTGTAATCTGGCTCTTCTCCAATCATCCCTTTGATAGTTTTCATTACAAATTCTCTTAAACTAAACATCCTTGTACCTCTTTCTTACTCTGCTGTTGCTACGATTGCCTTTGCTAATTCTGTAAACTTGTTGTCAATGTATGTCTTTGTATCTGCCACATACTTAACCGTCATATCTGCGCCCTCACTGCTTAAAACAGTTGTGTGTGGCATATTACTGTATAATGCCTTAAACGCTGTCATCTGTTCGTCAGATAGTTGCGTTTCGATAGGTGTTGCTAATAGATACATAATGTCAACTCCATTTACTTCTGTAAGCCATTCATTAAAATCTTCAACACTTTCACACGTTCTATAGAATCTAATAATATTAGCGTATGCGAATGCAATACCATCCGTTTTAGCTGATGCACTAAAAATAAATCTATCGGATAAGACTTTGACTCGACCTCCAGTTTGCAGTATGTCATTAGCTGTAATAGAGCCGAAATGTTCACTTGTATTAAAATCAGTCGCTTTCGTTAGCTTTATTTTCTTTACTCTCTGCACATACACTCCACGTTCAAAGTCTATCTCATCACAAGTCCACTGTTGACCATTAACGTCTGTGTAATTACCACCTGAATCAACTGGAATACCATTAATTGCTGTGCCGAAGTCAAAAGATTCCGTTTTCCCTACATATTTTTCATACTCTGTTGCACTGTCTCCAATTTCCAACTGTAGTAATTCTGATTCTGTACACTCATGTATTGTTGTACTTCCATCTGTCCATTTCCCAGCAAGTCCACACACTAAATACCCATTCCCCAATGCCGTATAAGAAATTTTTGTGTTAGCTGTAACTTTCACGTAACCGATAGCGTTTGTTATACTTGATATACTATCCAAGTTGCTATATTCCGTAATTCCAATACAATGATTCTCATTAGGATTTGTAATCGAAAAGGTATATGTTTCCCCTTTATTACACCTTGCAATTCTTGCAACACCAGATGCTTCGGATATTGGCAAAAAAGGTAATGTAATCTCATCCATAGATGCTACACTAAATATACCGTTTGAGTATCGCCCCAGCATTACTATATCTTGTAGTATATTTTTTCCAGTTATCTGCACAGTACATCCATTTCCAATGCCCACAAGCTCTACAGGTGTGTCAATGGATGGTGTACCGTCCTGTGTAGTACGTCCGTATATGGATAAACCTTTCAATCTCTTATCACTTGCATCATTTACATAGATAGCCTGACCGCTTACTGTATTTACAATCGCACTAGATACACTGTTATCCTTAGTTAAATAGTCATTTATCTTTCCACCAACATTCTCATCTGTCACCAAATCTGTGGAAGTATTTATATAATCTGAAACTGCCGTCTTTACTGTATCTGCTAAATCACTTGCACCAGCTACCAAATCCTGCGCATACTTCTGTGCAATCGCTAATAATTTATTGCTGTTCATGTTCACTCCCCCTTAGCTCCAAGATACTCCATCAAAGAAGTATAATGTTCTGGTAGTATAATCAAAGCAGGAACTTCCCTGTGGCATTGGTTCCCCAGTAAAGTCCACCTTATAATTGCTGTTCAACTGTGCCACTGTGTCACCGGTTGCGCTCGACATACCCAGATTTCTTCTACCATCTTTTTCGCTTTCCTCATACTTAATCATGCTATCTCCCCTTTACTCTTCCTCAAATAACCTCTTCTGTTCATTCTCTTTCTGTCTTTTTATAGCATCTTCAATGCTCATCCCCTTATTTAAATGCTTGTGTAGCAATTTGTACTTAATACCATTTTCTCGAGCAATTTCAGCCATAGTCATATTTCTACCATTAATGCAAAATATACGATTATTTCCCTTGTTATTGGCATTTTGCAGTCTCGACACCCATCTGCAATTTGAAGGCGAGTAATCACCATTCACATCTCTTCTATCAATTTCCAACCCTTCTGCATATCCGTTTTTTAATGCCCATGTTATAAATTGCTTTGCTTCATGCCATTCATCGCATACTTTTATTCCCTTTGCCCCATAATCTTTATATGATTTTGAATTAGGATTCTCGCACCTGTTTTTCATCCCACCCCAAACCCCATACAATTTTGATTTTGCTTTATTATGTTTTATCTTCTTCAAATTAATCGCTTTAAGCTGACATCCCTTGCATTGTGTAGAATGTCCGCTTCTTAAATTACTTCCAGCCACTATTACCCTATTCCCACACTCACACATACAAAGCCATTTCTTTTTCTTCCCTATGTCATCTACCGCCAATTGTATTACAGTTAATTTCCCATACTTCTTCCCTGTCAAGTCTATTCGTACCAATATAATCCTCCTTAGCTCACATCATTAACCATCTTAACAATATTAGAATTATCGCTACTTCCTATATTGCAATACAAAGTTCTACTGCTCCGATAATATACAGCACATATATCTTGTTGCTCTAAAGCAATCCTTCTTCGCTCTATTCTTCCAGTTGCTTTTTTCACTTTTCCCAAACAATTTACATCTCTTTTCACCCACAACACCTCTCCTGTCTTTTCGCATATTATTCATTCATCCATATATGATTTATAAAATAATAGATTGTTTCTAAGTGCTTTGGATTCACTTGTTCTAAAAGTTTCATAATTGCCTGCTTGTACATCAAATCGCTTCCTTTCTCGCTTAACTTGTCGTTTATGAGTATATATTAAACGTTTATGAGTATGGTGTCAAGTATGTTTTTCACGTTTTTGAGTATCTTTTATTTACATATAATTTAAAATGTAGTATTCTAGTCTATAGAAAGCGAGGTATGTATATGGCAGTTTCAGAAAAAATCAAAGCCTTATTGCAAATAAAAGGTAAAAAGAAAAACGAGCTAGCAGAATATCTTGGTATGAATAGCCAATCTCTCAGCAATAAATTTAGCCGAGATAGTTTTTCAGCAGAAGATTTAATCAAAATTTCAACATTTCTTGAATGCTCACTCGCATTCGAAATTGATGACAAGCAAAAAATTTTACTTGACATGACTGACATAAAGAGAGATTAATTCTCTCTTTATTCTTCTATAAATAAACCACTTTTTTGATTTTCTTTTTTAGCTTCATCACATATTAACTTCGCATCTTCTTCTGACATGCCTTCAAACTTTACAAGATATCTCCAAAACGGCACTTGCCCCTTCGAAGCATATTGATACCACTTTTCCTTGTCATCATTAAAATTGTAAACAATATCTCCGAAGTTAAAATTCACTTCATACTCACTCACTGGTGCCAGCTTGTACAAATCAGCGAATACAGACAATGCGTATAGTGTCTCTTCAATCGCATGCTGTACGCAGTCTCTGATATCTTTAATCAGCTGTATGGTACGTCTGTCATCAGCTTCTACCTGCGTGGCCGTAACCATTCCAGTCTTCTGGTCAAATACAAAGTAACCGTTACTGTATCCACACTTATAACCAATAAAGGACAGCTGATTGTTGATACCGGCAATGCGCTGTTCAGTCTTGAGGGTTCTGTCTATCTCCTGATAGAACTCCTTTGTATCATTACCGTATACGTTATATACATAATGTGGCAGCTTAACAGATGGTTTTGCTCCAATCTTTTGACCTGACATAGACACTAATCTGTCATCTGCCAGAATTATGCTCCTTGACTCATCTATCTCCTCTGCATTTCTACTATATCCAATGTCCAGGTCCTTCAGTTCCTCAATTGCATCTGCAAATATTGCCATTCCCAATGGGCTGTCCCAGTCTACATCATTTGCACACGGCATCTTCAATACTCCGAAGAGCATATTGTTGAGTGTGCCGTCATTCTTCTTAGTGATATATACATCCGGCTGAAGCTTATTCCACCTGGTATCCTGTAGGTTAATCTCTCTACCGATATCTCCATTAGATTTACTCATAAAAGCTTTGTTCTCGACATGGTAATAAGTGATATCCTTGCCCTCTACAGTGGCTCTCAAGAAGCTGTGACGCTCCAGTTTAGTGTAGTAACGTTTATTCCCTTCCTTGCCCTCTTCGTAGTTGTCCTGAAAGATAATGTCATCAATCTGACCATTCATGGTATGTATGACTCTGAATTTATCCGGTGTAATCATATCTACACCACTAGCTGTAGGCTTTAATATCACGGTACCTACTGCACAGGCATATTCCACCCAGCTACGAAGCCTCGGCATAATGATTTTATCTGTAATACCTTTGAGATAATCAGCTCTTGCTCCACCATCAAACTCAATATCTAACGCCAGTGTCGTAAGCCTTGCAGTCTCTGTACATACTGCCTTGGCCATCTTAATGGTTTTGATACCATTCTCTGCATCCACCCATTCAGGATATCCCCTATATATCTTGCTCCATTCTGCAATTCTAGTATCCATGCTGGTGTAATCAGGGACATCTATCCCAAATGCTTTCTCTGCATCTTCTGAAAACATCCTACTTATCACTCCTTTTATCCACGTTAGCAATCCCATAAAGCACCTACTTCCTCATATGCTGTTCCAAGTATATTTATTGTCTTATGCACTGCTGCCCCTCCTACTCCATAATGTCTCGTAACTGTATCTGAGCGCATCTATTGCATGGTTATTCGCATCTGGATACCCGCTTATTGGGTTCCCTTCTTTGTCACGCTCATACTCATATTCCCGGATTTCCTTGGCCGCATTTGGTGTTCTGCGTGAATCCATCACGATATGCTTTGTCTGCAGCCACTTCATACCGTACTCCACGCTTCCCGGACCTTTGATTGCAGGTCTTGCAGGAATCCCTAAGTCTCTGTAATCATTGATGGACTTATTCTCTGCGGAATCACAGGTGATGTTATAGTCTGTGTAGCCTTTGTCTATAATCCACTGTCCTGTCATCGCATTACTGGTCTTATTCACATAGTTCTCATCTATCAGATAAATGGTCTCCGTATTGTGATTGTAGTAGCTTCTGATAAATGCATACTGGTCAGGGTACCAGCCCCAGTCTACCCCCTGGTATATTCTGTCAAAGGTTGCAATCTCTTCATCCGTAATCTCACGTTCTTCTATGTATTCAAATACATTACCGCCGTTACCGTTTGCTATTCCAAGGTATTCATTCTCATAGGCTGAAAGGTTCGTTTTCTTCAGGTGTTCTGCCTCTTCGATGAAATCACTACCTAACCACTCAGGTGGTACGTCCAAATAGGTACTTCGATGTACCAGCATGGATTCCTTGGGTTCTGCTATATATTTGTTTGCCCAGTTACTCGCACTCTTAGGCGGATTAAATATCTTGAAGATATAGGCGCCTTCACCGCCTCGGATAGCTGACTGCTCTATCTTTCGTACATCTTCTTGCCCTTTGAACTGGTCCAACTCTTCAAATATTAGGATCCCGATAAAGCCAAATGGCGGCTTGATAGACTTAATCTTTGTCGGATCGTCTGCTCCTCGGAAAAATATCTTCTGTCCCGTAGGCTTGTAGGTTATTTCCAGTGGAGACAACTTAAAATCCCAATTCTCGCGTATAAACATCGGATTCTCTGCCTGCTTATCTGCTCCCCACTCCATCTGCGAATAAACAGAATCTCGAAGTGTATTCGCTACCTGTCTACATACTAGACAGTGCATGGTAGGATTATTCATCATGATTTCATACGGCATCATAAAGGCACATGATGACTTAGAAGAGCCTCGACCTCCTGGGAATACATATTCTCGATGGCCGTGCTTGCGAATATCTCTTATTACCGGATGGAATACATCAGCAATAGAATCAAGGTCTGTGTGGTACACGCCTCTGTTCTTTGCTTCCTCCGCAAGCCTTTTCTCCTCTTCCTTCTCTTCTTTTATCTTCAACGCTTTTTCCAAATCATTAGCAGCTTTTAATCTATCAGATAGTCCCGCATCCAGTCCGAAGGCATCCTTCTCCTCACCTTTGATTACCCTTGTTCTGAATGCCTGTATCTCAGCCAGACTAATAATATCCGTACCATTTATCTTATCAATCTTCGCCTGCTGTTCTGCTATATATGACAAAACCGTAGGTTTTCGTAGGTTCTCTTTTCCTTGTTGCTCATAGCATTTATACCCTGCTGTCGCTGCTGCCTTTGTGGCATTACCGCCATTCTTTATATATTCGTCTGCAAATCTCTTCTGCATTGCTGTCAATGCCATTCCTTCACCGCCTTATATATATCAGCAAGGCACATGATGACCTCTGCCATACTGTAGCTTTTTAGAATCTCATGGTCTTTGGTGCGCCAACTTCCCTGTCGCTCTGAGAAATATGTAACCGGGGTACTCAAGCTGTATGATGTTATCATTCTCCTCTGGTCCTCTGAGTAGAACTGTCCTGTTGATAGCTTAATTACTAATCCGGTCTTTACAATTGCTGTCTGCAGCTTCCTCATCTGCGAATTAAGATTCATATTCCCCCTCCAACGAAAAAAGAGCCAAATATATAGATTTCTTCTACATATCTGGCTCATAGGCGCTGTTTCTTATTTACTCCTATTGTAACTCAATTTTTATTTATTGTAAACCGTTCTGTATCCCCTCGTTAAATACAAACTAACGATTGAAAAATCTTCCATATTCTCGGAAAATATTAAGAATTAATAACTTATGTAAACATTTTATTAAAAGCCTTTTATACTACTGCCGATGTGCTATTATGAAAGCAAAAAACTCGCAGGAAGGAGGTGGATTATGTTAGCTGAAATAATTGATTCCTGGATGCTCTTTAGAAGTCTTTTGCAAGGAGTGCTCTCTGTTCTTAGTCTCTTCTTTACAATGCCATTATTACCATTCACAGTATTGGGACTTATAGGCTGCTGTGTCAAGAGACAAGCTTTTCGATAAACATCGTCTTTGAAATACTTAAACACATAAGAGCTACCAACTTCTAGTTGGTAGCTCTCCTTCACTTCCTAAATCATTTCAATAACTCTCTCATCATTTCAACAAATCTACTAATATCTGTAAAATAATTTGGATACGCTTCCTTTAATGTATCAAATGATGTCGCTGATACTAATACAACATCCATATTAGGATTTTTCAAAGCTTCCATTTCATTATAAATTTTATTTGCCAGCTCTATCTGTCCTGTTGTAAAACCATTTACATTCAGCATTTTTTTCTTCAAATCTAACTGCAAAAGATAGTATCCTTTCCCCTTCATATTATCATTTGTGTGTTTTATCGCAACATTTATAGCACTTAATATTGATACTATCTGCAATTTATTATCAATCGCCTTAATCTCCTCCACCAATAAATCATAATCATCAATTGTGTTTGGACATACAGGCATTTTTTCTATGGTTGCAAATACCGATGATACCAACACAAAAAATCTTAATATATCCTCATCACCCATACTTGCTTTCAATTGAGACTTTGTATATATCCCCATTACCTCTACTGCCGTTGCCCATATATGCTGCAATTTTGTTCTAACCTGAACTTCAATTAACATATTCTTATTGTAAGTTTCATTGTCATCACTATGAAATTGATAAATCATATGATAACTTCTATATCCTGACTTTTTCGGTTCTTGAATATAGTCATTCTCTTTTCTTAATATATGACGAATGCGTGAATCTTTATAACGACTTATTGTTTCATACACCTGTTCTATTGAATCTACAATAACTCTACAGCCCCCAAGGTCTTGCATATTATACAAACTCATTCCTGCATTTCTTTTTATTTTTGCTATAATGGAATCCAAACGTTTTAACCTTTGCACTACTATGGCATCCGGATTATTACGTCTTAAATTATCAGCAATTACTTGCAATGGATATACATGAGCAAAACGCCAATTATTTAACACTTCCAACGCATCACCTAATTCTCCTAAAGTAACCTCTTCAGAAACAATCTTCTTCCCCGCCTTATCAATTTGATTTCTTGAATATCTAGGAATTTCCCACTTATCATTTGATATATTATTATTCATTGAAGAATACCACTCCTTTGTAGCATTTTCTATGATTATATCATATATATCTTTTTCTTGCATTAATACACATCTCCTCTTTGCTTAGTATATGAAAACAAAAAATCTTTACTACTAATAAGTGTCTTGAGAGCTTGCTTGGGACTTATTATTTTTAAATAATTTTCATTTCAACTGAGCAAAATACTCTAATAATGTTTCCTTTGTAACCTCAATCCATTGCCAAGTTTTTGCTTTCTTTGTTTTCCAAACTCTATCAAGATGTATGCAATCATTACTACCTATAAGTTTTATACTTTCAGTATCTTCTTCCCAAATACTATCTTTGGGAACACGAAAATATTTATTCTCAATTAAAAATCCATCAGCATCATATCTCTCTATATACAAGTCTTGTGTACAAATATATTTATTTTTCATGTACTTAACCCTCGCTTAAATTCTTATTCTTTCCACCAACAAAAATCGCATCCACCAGAGTATTTCCATTTATGATCTCCTAGGTAATAGGCTTTTCCTATACTTCCATTTCTCTTATAGATTTTATAAGTTCCTGGCTTATCAGGTTCTCTGTTGTATACATTGTTCCATCCTTGATTTTCCATTATTTCCTTGAATGTCATAGCGCATTCAAGTTTTTTCTGCCCTTCACACTTCACCATCATTTCTCCTGAAATTTCTATTGTCCAGACCGTAACATACAGAACAATAATTCTGTTGTTGCTCTTTTTCGTCCTCCCTGATTACAAGGATAAATAACCTTCATTTCCCAAGTTATATCTTTGCTTAACTCTGTGGGATTTTCATATTCGTCTTCTGGCTTAACCATCCACGGAACAGGCACTATAATACCGAAATGTGCGGAAGCTTCTGAATTGCATGTTCTTATATGTTCCCATAGCCTTCCACTCACCTTCGGGTGTCTTGTTCTTGTCAATATGACAATCTCATGTTTTATTCAAGACAATATATTATGTATTCTCAACACATAATACTGCTGCCACTGTTCGTATTCCTTCCACTCTGACTCCAGTACTCCATCGTACATCTCCTGAGTTGATGACTTACAATCTCCACCTATATCCGCAGGACACGCATCTCTCCACGGACACAGATGAGTACAGTAATACTCATCTATATCCGGCAAATTGCTAACTGCTTGTGTTATGTTATTTTTATGTGTCTTCTGTAGCTTATCCCTTACTTTCATGCTTCCTCCGTGCCCTTCTCTTCCCCGGTGCTGTTGGATACTTAATTCGTGACTTGCGCTTGCCCCATTCATACTTAATACATCTATGTGGACTTCCTCCACGGCTATGTCCTGTAATCAGGCAGTAATCGCAAAGATTTGGTTCGTGTTTACCAGCGCGATAGACACAACGTCTTCCCTGCTTATTACAGTCTATTGGCTCCTTCTCTTGTTCCTTACTCTTATCCTCTATGCTCTCCATCCTTTATCTCCCTCTTATTCTTCAGCTGTACGTGCGTCTATTTCACACATGAACTCTACTCTTCTGATTGCATTTTGCAGATTCTTAATTGCAGCACTATACTCTTTACTGCTCAGTGCCTTCTTAGCATACTCCAGTGCAAGGAAGAACTCTGTTCGATATTCCTCATACTCACTGTTATCTTTCTGTTCTTCTACTGCTGCCACAGAAGCTTCTACGTACTGCTCCGCTTCCGCCTGCGTCTCCTCTGCATCAATAGTATTCTGTTCTTCTACGACTTCCTCACTAACAGAATCCTTGTTTTCTTCCTCTACGCTAACAGTTTCTTGGTATTCTTCCGGTACAAGCCCTGGTATGTCTGCTACTGTATTCTGCCCCGGTAATGGTTCATGCTTTTCTTCTGCTGCCACAGGAGCTTCTTTTTTTGGCTTAGGTGGTTGTGCCTTAATGACCTTTGACTGTTTTCTTGGTTCTGGCTTATGCGAAGGTGCACTTGGTGTTGGTTGTACCGGTGCAACTTTCTTTTCTTCCACCTGCCACGTCTCAGCATATCTGCTCTCGTAGGATTCTGCTGCCGGCATATTGATGTCTACACATCTTTCCAGTGCCTTAACCAGCTCTTTCCATGTGTACTCTTCCTTGGCTCCCGAGCGTCCGTTAATAACTTTGATATCCTCGCCGGACTCCTTGATAGACAGCATCATTCTTCCTACACCCTGTATACGGACACTGTGAAAAGCTTCGCCCTGTGGTGCAAGAATATCGTGATATTCCTCTGTAATGCGTGTCTTCTCCATTACATGTTCTTCGCTTGCTCTTCTTTTGGCCAAGCTATGCACCTGCTCATATAACTCTGTGTTGTCATGTAACATCTGCCATACTACCTTTTGCAAATTGTTCTCCAACTCTACCTGACGTTCATCTGTCCCCTCTATCAATATCTCTAGGTCTGTAGTCTTTCTTTCCTCATCCAGCTCATCCTTAATCGCCTGTACTTCTGATTTGCTAAATGATGGTGTAATTTCATCTGCAATCGCTTCCGGAAGCATCAACATCAGAGACAGCTTTGCATAGCCCAGTCCCTTATACTTATCCTGAAGCTTGTCCGAATAACCTCCCTCTGAAAAACGGTCATTGATTCTCGTAAATCTTGATACTTGCGACTTATCCAAGTGGAATCTCTTCATCGCATAATCATTTACATCCTTATACTCTGTTCCGCTTAAGATGTTCGTGTCTCTGAATATCTTTAACATATATCCGATTCTCACAAAGCCCTCTGCCTCACGCTCTAACTCGTTCTGCAGTTCTCGGTCCAGCTCTGTAAAATCCGTATATGTAATTACTTCCGGCTCTGCTGCCTGTGCAAGCATTGTATCTTGTGTCGTATCCATCCTATATTACCTCCATAAAATCTTCTTCCAGTACATCCACGAGAAGCTTTCCGGCCAGTTTACCGTGCCATACCTTGTTACCATCCTTGCGCAGCTTCTCATATTCCTTCTTGCGAAGGATATTGCTCTTTTCCCCTAATGCCTTATCCTCTTTGGATAATCTCTTCTGAATCTCCTTTTGCCACTTCTTCAGGAAGCCGATTGCCTCATCAAAATCCTTGTTCTGATTATCCCCCGTGGTACGCTTCTGTCTGATATTACCTGTAGGCTCTACCTCCAGAGTGTAATACGGAGTGTCCTTTGACGTTGTTCTGCGTAGGAATAACAGATAGGTTTCCCTGCGGCATATTCTGTCCCAATAGAAATCGCAGGTGTGTACACAGTGCTGAAGGATTGTTCCCTCCCGTATGATATCCTCTACACCTGATGGTGCTACGATACAGTATTTTTCTCCATCGTATTCGTACTTGGTCAATTCTGCACATACCATGTCTACATCCTTAAAGCGCTCTCTGACCTTTACTGCTTTCTCCTTAAAGCTTTCCTGCTGAAGTATCTCTATGACCTCTGCATGCTTCTGTTTTAGGTCTTTAGGTTTATATATCTGCTCTACGTTAACAGGCATCTTTGCCTTGACAGCCATATTGAGATAATCCTGCCATGTCTTTACAAGCTGTTCTGCTGTATCATTCGTGAGTTCCTGCTGCCGCTTGAGATAATTCCATATCTTCTGATAGGTCATATACTTACTGATAAAATCAAAGTCAGAAGGTTCCAAATCGCGAAGCATAAAGTAATGAATCATCTCATCCCGGTATATGGTATTCTGCTGTTTTTCCGTCTGAAACCACCGCAAGCCCTTGATGCCACCATGCATATCCTTTAATCTATTAAGACGGTTCTTATCCAGCTTTAAAAGCTTCGCAAGGTCTGTCTCCTCCTCATTCAGTAATTTACTGTCATAGTGATAATCCATCATTTCCTTTGCCAGTCTAATCATCCCGATTTTAGCAAGCTTCTCTATTGCCGGATTACCCTGTTCCACATACAGGTATCTCTCCACATTGAGCTTTGGATTATGCCTTATCATAATGTGCAAGGCCGAGTGCTTAAGTACGGTCTTGCTAAGCTGAGAAATGTTATAAGGGTATACTCTGACCTTATGTCCATATACCTTGTGAACCTCTCTTATCCACCGATATTCTTTGTTCTTATATAGCCCCATCGTATATTGCATCGAAGTATTTTCTCGGTACAGCACTCTTCTAAATTCGTACAGACTACACATTAAATCTCCATTACGAGCTATGTATCTATATGCTTCAAATGTACGTATCACGAATCCGCCTTCTATGCGCTGTATTAAGGCACAATCATATTTCTCTGTTTTAAGTGTCTTAACCTTACCAGTCGCCTTAAAGGTAATCTTATTCTTACAGCAAGCACAGACTCCCTTCTTGTTATGCCTTGGCTTCACTATCGGTACATCTTTATCACAGTACGAACAATATCCGCTCTCTGCTTCCTTCTTTGCATCATATTGGTAGAAGATAAAATGCTCCGGAATTCCTTTCTTGCTTACCCACTCCATAAAATTCTTAGGAAGGTCTTTTACAAGTGCCATATCTGCATCCCATGCCGCCGTTTCCCTGCGATACTGTTCCTCCCGCTTTTCTTTCAAGACTTTTCTCTGATAATCACGAATTCCTATATACCCGCCATCCTCTACCTTTAGCACTGTTTTGATGCTTTTCGCACCATCTTTATTAATCCAGGATTCCTTAAAACAGTCATAGTACAGGTAGCTCCATATCCCCTTCGGAAAGTTCAAATTCTCTATGGTTGCTTTTCTCCATTTCTCTTCCCCATTCTCATATTCACGGGTAATATATTCGTCCGCCTTAGGATTGATAAATATCTCAAATCTTGGTGTTTCTATACCTTTCTTCATATCATCAGGAAGGAATACCGCTATCTTTAGATATCCGTTCAAATTCTGACAACGTAAATACATACCATATCTGTACTTGTATTTTTTTGTATAAGGCTTACCATTCCCGTCCTTTTCCTTGGCTTCTACACCATTATCTGCTGCCGCCTTCTGCATCATCTCCTTGGTGGCATTAAGCGCTCGCAGCTTTCTTAGCTCTGCCTTTATCACGTTCCTTCACCTCCCGTCCATCTATGTCATAATAGGTATCTTCCTTTATCTCCACACCGTCTACCTCATAGGCGGCAAATTCTATAATCTCCTTACTGTCCTTGGCTTCCTGAAGAAGAAAAAGAGTTGTTCCCTTATCTCCTCTTGCCATTGGATTCTTGCCACGTACTATGGCAAAGTAATTATCTGCTGTCCCTTTATCCTTCCATACACGGTTGTTCGGTTCCCTCTCCGGTCTACTAATCATGAAATGACACGCATGCAGAGCGAGCTTTTGTATGGATAATTCCTTTACCGGTGTAAGCTTCGTGCAGGCTATGCGAGAATCTCTTGCATCCTCATGGATATCCCCTTCTGCTTTCACGATAAAGTAGCGTGAACTCTCCGGGCTCTTGTAATAATTCAATACATCCAACGGATCCTCCGCACAGTGCAGACCATAGCTGGCACATTTTGCACCGGTCTCTGACTCATCCACTGTTACACCTATCTCATATTGGAATCTGCCATATCCCAATGTACAAGTCATGTCTTTATTAAACCCTTTATATGCAATCATCTGAGACACCTCCAGCTATCCCTTGTAATACTCTGCCACAAGCTTCTTAAGGTCTGCTTTACTTGGAATCCCTAAATACAATGGAGTACGTAAGCCTGCTACCTTTACGATACTGTCATGTACCTGCTCCTTGTTATCAAATGCAAATTTCAGAAGCTTGGCCAAACAGTTCTCCAATTTACTCTCGTACTTCATGACTGCAATACACAGTTCCTCATCATCTGCACAAAGAGATTCTATAGACTCCTCCCAGTCCTTCATAACCCCCTTTAGACTCAGCTCCTTCGCTTCTTTCTTGAGCTTTGCCACTGCTGCCATAAGTGGTGTTGCAAACTCCTCTACTGCACCATCCATATAGTCAAGTGCATCCTCTTTATCTAAGCCGAACCTCTCAGCAAGCTGTACCAGACCTTCCTCATCTCCTACTTCCTTCAAAGCTTCCGCTTTCTTGTTCAAATCCTCCAGTGTTTTAATTTCCATATCCTTCTCCTTTCCCCACGCCCTCATCAGTGGGGCGTGGCTTTCCCATGGCTTTTAAGTGTGATATATATACTCCCTTTCGAGACTCAAAAGGCTACGCAATAACAGGGATTCCATGTACATCCCTTCTTACTTCCCTGCCTTCCATGGAATTCACCATAAAAACATGATTCTTGGGAAGCTCCAAATATCTGCAAAGAACGTCGATTGCCGCCTCTGCACTGTAACAGATACATACAAAGTGTCCCGCTCTATCCATATCCACCATGAACTCTGTCTGTTCCTTGGATGGACGATTATGACCAAACTTCATCTCAATATACGCTCCCACATAGCATCCCTTAGGATAAGGCAAACACAGGTCTGAAACTCCTCGTTTTAATCCCATGGCTCTCAATATCTCTCCGTTAGTTCTCTTACCTTCATTCGGAACATGGTACAACCATCTAAGCTCCGGATATCTAGGTATGGCATGCTCTGCCCATGTGGCTACTCTTATCTGTTCTGTCTCTTCACTTCTCTTCATGTTCTGTAATCTCATATCCTCTTCTCCCTTAATCAATTAATCTCTGCTGCTGCCAGTTCTCCCCCTGGTCCTTCAGCTTACGGATAGCATATTGCAGGCACTCCTTGTAGGAATGCTCCTTTGTCGGTGCAAAAGCAAGTTCATGCCCTTCTATCAATCCCATAAGCTCTCTCCACTCCTCTGCATTTGCAATCGGCTCATTGCGCAATGTCTTCCATCCGTTAGCAAACCACTCATAGATATGCCCTAATCGGATATTCTCAGATACGTAACGATTATCCATGTAAATGATGACATTGCATGGCTTGGTCAGTATCTTTAAGGCATCTATCAGTGCCATAAGCATGATTTGATTCCCTGTCGCATCTGCCAGTCCATAGGCATCTCTGGTCACTGGTTCCCCGTTCTTAAGAAGGAACTCCACTATGACTCCATACCCTCTGTACTGTCGTCTTGCTTCTGCTGTATCGGTCTCTATGTAAATATTCACATCAAACGTCTTTCTCACCCTCTTTCAGAATGCCTATCCGAACAGTGAATCACTGTTCGCAAGACACTTTTCCACATATGTGTATAAGTGGCATTAACCACCGCCTCCATAGTCCTGCTGCCGATGTGTTTCTTTATCCAGTCGATACTCTGTGTAGTACAGATATGACATACCCGTAAATGCATTCACACCGCTTACTATGCTGTTCTTGTCTATGTAATAACCCTCTCTTGACTTAGGTCCTTCCTGTATCAGCTTTCGCACCGTCCAATGGCTATACGTCTTTCTTATTGGCTTTGGCCGGAGCAGATTGCGACTGGATGAATACTTGATATATTCCTGCCTCTCCTCTTTAGGCAAAAGAGATAACTGTTCATACACTCCATCCTCTTCCTCAGGCTTCTTTACGATATATTCAGCCAGCTTTTCATATCCGCCCTCCTCATAGATGGATTCATAGTCCACCATTCCATGCGTCCATATCTTCTGCATCAGGATATCCGTATCGAGCTTCACTCTCAGACGGTTCACTAGGATATGAATATGGATGCCGCCCTGTTCTCCTATCTCCATTCGATAAATGTACTTTAGCTGCTCCCCTACCTTGGCATATTCTTGCTTAAGCTTGCGTAAGAACTTACGAAGGTCTTCCTTTACCTGTTCTGTAGGTTTACGCATACCCTTAGGGTATTTCAGACACGCCCATATATCGTAAGGCTGAAAATTTGCCTTGATGAGTCGGCGCATCCTCTTTTCTCTATTCAATTGATTCTGCCTCTTTATCTGCTCAGGAGTAGCCTTCTGCTTCTTGGCTCTCTTCTCCCCCTTCGCACCATAATTACCGGCAAACTTATATTCATACTCATACGAGTCTCCCAGCTCGTATACGTCCTTCCAATAAGCCATCCCTTTTATCCTCTTAAGTAACCCTTTTGTCGTAACTTTAATATATTGATAGTGCCACGATAGGGACTCCCTACTCCCCTATCTGGTACTGCCTAATCCTTATGCTCTTAGCCTTGCATCTGTATCTGTTACCTGCTGCCGTGTACAGTTATTTCTAATGCACCAAAGCCTTGCACACTCCACATGTTCCTCCTTAAAGAGTCCATCTTTAAGCTCCTCTCTGTTGTCCTCAATATAAGAACGGTTTCCGAACAGCTCCTTCATGTCCTCTTCTGTGAGGGACATAAACACAGCTATATGCAATGCTTCGTTATATATCCACATAGCAGACAGATACTCTTTCTTCCTGTATGCTTCTTGGAATCTTTCAGCCTTCTTTCGCAGGCCATCCATAATTTCATCGTGATTTAACATGTTTTTCCTCCCAAATCCCTAAAAAAGGGTAAAAAAAATAAAAGTATCCTCCTATACCTTCATTAATCGCAATATTTCCTCATCTGTGGACTCTAGCTTCTGCAGGATATCCAACAGCTCTGCATAGCTAAACAATCCCTTTTTCAATCGGTTAGAAAATGCCGGCTGTGTAATATTAAGCATCTCCGCAAGGTCTGCCTGGCGAAGCTTCTTTTCGTACATCTTCCCTACTATGTAGACTGATAAGTCATTTACTTTATACTCTTTTTTCTTAATCGCCACCCTTGGCATCTTCTCACCTCCTTGTGTTGCACTGGTGCAACTATTTATTATCCCCTGTGCCATCGGGGCGATACTCAGGAATGGGAGCTCCTGAGAATGCCTTAATACACAATTACTTAGTTTCGGGTTTTGCGGCGGGACACCGCCCCGATGGCACAGGATGTTGACTTATGTAAATTTCCCACTATATACTTTAGATACAGGCTATTACTGTAGCCGAGTATGTCTTAAAAGGAAAATTATATGCTTGCAAAACATCACTACAAAAAACTAAAACAAATCAATAGAACAGGTGGAACCAAAGCAACTGATTATGCTAAACACTCTAGCGTATACAGTTTTCTCGCATCCAAAGGATACATTCTTAAATCACCTTACCAAGGCTATGAAGGATATATCATAACCGAAGAGGGCAAACTCGAACTGGAACTCTGCCGCATGGAACGATATCACTTTTGGATTCCCACCGTACTCTCTATCATTGCTATCATTGTAAGTATCATTGCTATCATCCTAAAGGTATAAACAGATAGCAATTATGCTTACTACTATCGCTATAGCCATTAATGCGAAAGGAAACATCGGATATCTCTGGTAGAAGAAAAGTCCATCTCCAAAGTTCTTTTTTAATACCTTATGGATTTTCCGACATTCCTTTCCATATGGAGCAGTTTGCATCGCTTCACACAATTCTAAATATGTCATATCCTCATAGTTCTTCATCCTCATCACCTCCCTGCTGCCGCTTGCTCTGCTTCCTTATGCTGTTCTGTCGCTACCATGTAGCCAAGGATGAAGGCTTTCTCTTCCTCACTCTTCTGCGTAAACATAATAGCCACACGCTCTATAAGCTCTTTCTTCTCTTCACTCATAACAATGCCTCCTCTCTGTTATGAACTGTATGGCGGTTTTCTCTATAACACTTTCATGTTACAATATGCTTATCCATAGCCCCCATTGCACACTATACTTACTAGAATTGGTGGTGATACTATGGATAAACAGTCAATTGATGTGATAAAGCATTGGGTCGATACCGCTAAAAAGACTAAAGATATTCGTTTCGACACATTCGGAATTTCCGATGCTATTATCACTGACCTACTTAATTCGTCTTACATAATTGCTCATAATGATATTACCGGTCAGGTATCTATTACAGCGCATGCTTTAGAAGACTTTTCGTAGGTTTCAGAGACCGCCATGTGGATGCATGGCGGTTTTCTGTGTTATAATCTCCTTTACAGGTGTTACTACATCGAGTACAAAAGAAAGGAGAATTTTTCCGTGAATGCACTAACTTCTGAATTAGTAAATAAATTAATCCAGGAACAGATGACCGAGCATCAAACTGAAATACTTGAACAATTAACTCATGGTACCGACGACTCCATGACTGCCGAAAAAATCTACTCCAAAATGATTGCTAACTCCGTATATGTTTCGACGCAATTATCTGTAAAAATTCTTTTGGAATTATTATTTCAATCGAAGATGATTGATGAGCCTGACACAAAGACTCTTTTAGAGCTTCTTTCATCTTATCTAAAGGAGTAATATCTACTTCCTGTGGCTGACCTTGAACTTGCCTTTCAAGGTCAGCTATTTTTTGTTTCATTTCTCTTATCTTTCTTCTGTTCCACATATGCTATCCTTTGTCATGTTAACGCATGGCGGTTTTCTTTTTACAAGAACTTGAGTTATTCAAGTTACACCTTGAATATATATGATTCACTCAAGTTTGTCAACTAATTTTTGATATGAAACTTGAATTACTCAAGTTTATGTGATATTTTGTATTTTAAGGAGGCGATAAATTGAACGGGAGACTTAAGCAACTTAGAAAAAAACTTGAATTAACCCAAGACGAATTCGGGCAGAGAATAGGTATCACTGGAAGTGCTATCAGCAAACTCGAATCTGGAGCAAGTGGCATTACCGAACAACTACTCAAAGCTATCTGCCGAGAATTCAAGGTGGATTACATATGGTTAACCACAGGTGAAAGTGATAAAGAAGGCGACGATAAGATGTTCTTCAATGAACCGGAGAGCAAAGCTGCCATATTAGATGCGATTTTACATACCGAAAGTGATTTTGCCCGTAATGTATTCGATGTGTTTTTAAGATATACCAAGGAAGACTGGGAAGCTCTTGAGCATGTCGTTACCAAGAGTGCAGAATATATGAAGGAAATCAAGAACGATACTCCTGACAAATCAAATTAATTTTTACAATACAAAACCCCTGAGCGCCAACTCAGGGGTTTGTTTTGTCATTCTTCTCTGTATAACAGATTCGTGAAGTTATATACCAGCTTTATCTTCTCAAGCTTCATGCGGTCCAGCATTACATGTATAGCCTGCTTATATGCTGTCTCCGGCTTTTCGCTTTCTATTTCTTTCTCTTCTTTTCTCATCTGTTATCAACTCCTATCTATTGTATATTGCAATACTCCTAGCGTTCTATCCGTGTTATGTTTGTATGCCATCACTATAGCACACTCGCTAGGTATGAATCTACCTCTATGCTTTCATATCTTACTTTTATATACAAAATAGAATAGAACCATGTCGGTCCTATCCTATTTTTGTGTTTAGCTAAATTCCCCATCTGCGTCTACTCCTTTATTTTTTTCCCCATATCTCTATAAATGGTAGCTTAATGCACCATTCATCACACTTCTTTAATTCCTTCACCAAGCATACCGCGCCAATCAACGCAACTACAACAATCAATACTATCTCCATGAGTAATCCTCCTCCCATTCCATTTTGAGCAACAAAAAAGCACAAGCGAAGAACACTTGTGCTTAAATAACTTCAATATGATTTTAGCTTTACCGTTGCTCAGGCGGTGCCGCAGGGATTACTCACTTCGAGCCCATAAACATAAATATCTAATAAACATCATTATAGTATCATAGTACCATTTAAATTGCAAGTACTTTTTTTAAATTCTTCTCTCCAAATGCAATGTTGACATCAAAGCTTCCTGCAATACTCTTGATACATTAATACCAGCACGCTCCGCTTCATAATTCAGCCAGCTTGGCAACGCAACATTTCGTCTGACTGTCTTAGTATCAATCTTTCTTCTGTACTCTGTGGAATCAATATCTACAAGACTTATTACTGACTCTCCTTCCTCTGCAAATGTTCCAGCACTAATATCCAGCGCGCTTATATCGGATGGCTGCGGTATCACGCTTCCGGCATCTTCAAGTGATACACACTTAAGTTCTATTGCATCTCTTGCCATCTCAATGGCATCTGACATATCTTTTCCCTCTGTTAATATTTCTAAATCAGGTACTTCAACTAATACAACATCGTCCGCTTTTGTAAGAAAAACCGGATATACATTTCTCATCGATTCATCCTCCTAATTATTTCGTTGTTTGTCATTTTCATTCTTCTAAGGGATTATTACTTTATCTTTCATTTATCTATAGATTATGGAGATGAGGATTATAACAATCCTCTTCTCCTTAATATTGCTTTTGCCAGTTTTTCGTTAATTTCTTTGTGTCTGGGAACTTCTTCCCGCTCATCGCCTCTGACATAGATATCGTGATTACTTCCATGTCGTTCAAAGACGAATCCGCCATCTTCTAGCTTCTTTACTAAGTCGCGTTGCTTCATAGCATTCCTCATTTCTGTTTATATTATACACACTTTTTGTGTATAGGTCAATGCTTTTTTGTGTAATCAGTGTGTATCATTTTCTGTGGTTAGATATTAATAGCATAGTTGGTTACTTCCTATAAACGATAGAACCG
>SVFJ01000048.1 GCA_015056925.1 Lachnospiraceae bacterium
ATCAGTTAGAGATATTATAAAAAAGACTTGCGGTAGAAAATAGTTACCCAAATAAGCATTACAGAGTTGGCAGATATCGCTGTCTTTGTAATGCTTTTTTTGATTAGTGAAAAGAATATGGAGTATTCCTGTAATACTTTCTTCTCCTTGAAAAACTGTGGCGCATATGCTATTCTGTAAGGTAGGAAAATAGTGCAGATTTGATTACTTGAATGGAGCATGATGTATATGAAGTGTAGGGAATTGTTAAAGGGTTTGACATATGAATGCATTAAGGGCGGTGTGGACGTAAACGTATCTGAGGTCGTAAATGACTCAAGAAAGGTTTCAAAGGACTGCCTTTTTCTATGCATAGAGGGGGCAAACTTTGACGGACACAAATTTGCAGCACAGGTTGCGGAGGCAGGTGCAAGCGTACTGGTAGTAAGTAAGCCGGTAGAGCTTCCAAAGGATGCTGATGTTACGGTAATTCAGGTAGCGGATACCCGATACGCTATGGCATTTATTGCAGCAGCATATTACGGAAACCCGGCAGCAGAGATGAAGGTTATCGGAATCACAGGTACCAAGGGTAAGTCAACAACTACGTATTTGATTAAAAATATATTAGAGGCGGCAGGACATAAGGTAGGCTTAGTGGGAACTATAGAGACGCTGATAGGAGATAAAGCGATTCCTTCAGCAAATACGACACCTGAGTCGTTGACTTTACAGAAGTATTTTAGAGAGATGGCAGATGCAGGGTGTGATACTGTTGTTATGGAGGTTTCCTCTCAGGGACTTATGATGCACAGAACCCAGGGCTTTGTCTTTGATTATGGTATTTTTACGAATATGGAGCCGGATCACATAGGTCCCAATGAGCATGCTTCCTTCGAGGAATATATGCAGTGTAAGGGATTACTTTTCAAACAGTGCAGAGTAGGTATTGCTAACTGTGATGATAAGCATTGGCAGCAGGTATTAGAGGGCTATACGTGCCGGCTTGAAACCTATGGCTTTAGCGAGGAAGCTGATTTGCGTGCAAGCAGCCTGGAGCTGACTACAGGTGCGGGGTATCTTGGTATTGAATTTGATGTAGACGGATTGATGCAGCTTCATGCCATGGTGGATGTACCGGGTAAGTTTAGCGCATATAATGCACTGACAGCCATTGCAGTGTGCAGACATTTTGGGGTAAGTCAGGAGGATATTTTATCAGCTCTTTCCAAAGCAAAGGTAAAGGGTAGAATCGAGATGGTGAAGGTATCGGATGACTTTACATTGATGATTGACTATGCACATAATGCGATGTCACTGGAGAGCTTACTTACCACTTTGAAGGAGTACCGGCCAAATCGTCTGGTATGTCTCTTTGGTTGCGGAGGCAACCGGTCTAAGCTAAGACGCTATGAGATGGGTGAGGTGAGCGGTAAGCTTGCGGATTTAACCATTATTACATCGGATAATCCCCGTTTTGAGGAACCGCAGGATATTATAGATGATATCAAGCAGGGAATCGCTAAGACGAGTGGTGCGTATGTGGAGATTTGTGACCGTAAGGAAGCGATTCGATATGCGATTACACATGGCGAGCCGGGAGATATTATTGTTCTAGCGGGTAAGGGACATGAGGATTATCAGGAGATTAAGGGTGTGAAGTACCCGATGGATGAGAGAGTATTGATTCGGGAGATACTGGAGGAACTTCAAGCCTAACAGATAGGGAGAATAGATGACAGGCAGATTTGCTAACATTATTGTGGATATATCTCATGAGAAGGTAGACAGACCGTTTCAGTATAAGATTCCTGCTTCTATGCAGGGAAGTCTTGAGGTGGGGATGTCAGTAAGAATACCCTTTGGATTGGGGAACAAGTTAATAAAGGGCTATGTCATGGAGATTACGGATATTCCGAATTTCGATGTCACAAAGCTTAAAGAGATAGATTCCGTTGTAGAGGGTGGTGTAAGTGCCAAGGCAGATTCTTTGCGACTGGCCTGGTGGATTAAGGAGAATTACGGTTCTACTATGATTGCAGCACTAAAGACGGTATTGCCTGTGAAGCAGAAGATGAAGCAGGTTATTAAGAAGACCATTTGCTCGACGGTAAGCAGTGACGAGGCATTTCGGCTGAGCGAAGAGTTTGAACGTAAGCATCAGACTGCGAAGGCAAGACTGATGAGAGAGCTTTCTAAGAGTGATACGTTACCACAGCTGTTGGTTACGGGTAAGCTTGGAGTTACGACACAGACTATACAGTCCTTGGAAAAGGCAGGGTATGTAACCGTTACACAGGAGAGTGTATACCGTAATCCTGTAAAGATGAAAGAAGCTACACAGCTTAAGAAGCAGCTTTCTAAGGAGCAGGAAGGAATCGTAACAGAGATTTTTGAAGAGTTTCGAATGGGACTTCGTGATACTTATCTGCTGCATGGAGTTACCGGAAGTGGTAAAACTGAGGTATACATGGAGCTGATTGAGCGGATAATAGGAGAAGGGAAGCAGGCGATAGTACTGATTCCTGAGATTGCCTTAACGTATCAGACCCTATTCCGCTTTTATCAAAGATTTGGTGACAGAGTATCCGTGATGAATTCAAAGCTTTCGGCAGGAGAACGTTCAGACCAGTTTGAAAGAGCCTCCCGTGGAGAAATTGATATTATGATAGGACCACGTTCTGCGTTGTTTACACCGTTTGAACGTTTGGGACTGATTATTATAGATGAAGAGCATGAGGCAAGCTATAAGAGTGAGACGATGCCAAAGTATCATGCAAGAGAGGTAGCGGACGAGATTTGCCGCATGAAGGGAGCTAGTTTGCTGCTTGGCTCTGCAACGCCATCACTGGAAGCGTATTATCGTGCAAAGCAGGGAGATATTAGGTTATTTACTTTGAAGAACCGTTTGGCAGGAGGAGAGCTTCCCAAGGTATACACGGTAGATTTACGTGAAGAATTAAGAGAGGGTAACCGTTCTATTTTTAGCCGCAAGCTGCAGGAGTTATTGGCTGACAGATTGTCTAAGGGGCAGCAGAGTATGCTGTTTTTGAACAGACGTGGTTATGCGGGCTTTGTGTCCTGCCGGGCGTGTGGTCATGTGATGAAGTGTCCGCACTGTGATGTATCACTGTCAGAGCATAAGAATGGCAAGTTGATATGTCATTATTGCGGTTATGAGACAGCACAGGTAAGTAAATGTCCGACCTGCGGTTCTAAGTATATATTGGGATTTCGTGCAGGAACCCAGCAGATAGAGGAACAGCTGTTAAAGTATTTCCCGCAGGCAAGGGTACTGCGTATGGATGCGGATACTACGAAGAATAAGGACAGCTATGAACAGATTCTTTCGCAGTTTGCTAATGAGGAGGCAGATATTCTGGTAGGAACCCAGATGATTGTAAAGGGGCATGATTTTCCGAAGGTAACGCTTGTCGGAGTACTTGCGGCAGATATGTCTTTGCATACAGGTGACTATAGAGCGGCAGAGCGTACTTTTCAGCTGTTAACACAGGCGGCAGGAAGAGCGGGACGAAGTACATTACCGGGAGAGGTTGTGATTCAGACCTATCAGCCCGAGAACTATGCAGTGGTGCATGCTGCCAATCAGGATTATGAAGGCTTCTATGAGGAAGAGATGGCATACAGGGATTTGATGCTGTATCCGCCGGCTGCCAATATGATGGCAGTACTGGTATTATCAGCAGATGAATTGACAGGTATTGCACATGCAAGAGAACTGGCAGATGGCGTGAAACAGTGCTTTGCCGGTGAGAGGGTAGCTATTATTGGTCCGGCAGCGGCCTCTATCGGCAGGATTAATGATGTGTATCGACATGTATTCTATATTAAGCATACCAGGTACGATACATTGGTCAGCATTAAGGATATGATGGAGCAGGAGATTGAGAAGAAAGGATGGAATTCGGATACGGTACAGTTCGATTTTAATCCTATGAGTGCGTATTAAACAGATAGCTAAGATGATAGCAAATACAGAAAGGAAGAGAAAAATGGCAATCAGAACAATTAGAGAGATGGGAGACCCTGTATTAAATAAGGTATCAAAGGAAGTAACAGAGATTACACCAAGGATTCAGGATTTGATTGATGATATGATAGAGACTATGTATGAGGCAAACGGAGTTGGTCTTGCGGCACCTCAGGTCGGTATTTTAAAGAGAATCGTTGTAATTGACACAACAGGCGAGGATTTATTGGTATTGATTAATCCACGTATTGTCGAAACAAGCGGAGAGCAGACAGGATATGAAGGATGCTTAAGCGTACCGGGTAAGACAGGTACAGTAACAAGACCAAACTACGTGAAGGCAGTTGCTCTGAATGAAGATATGGAAGAGATTGAAATCGAAGGAACAGAGCTTTTGGCAAGAGCACTCTGTCATGAGATAGAGCATTTGGACGGACATCTTTATGTAGAGAGAGTAGAGGGTGACCTTCTTAATACAGAGGATGTTTACGGTGATGATGACGAATGGGACGAGGATGAGGAATAAATGAAGGTTTTGTTTATGGGAACCCCTGATTTTGCAGTAGGGGCATTAGAGGCAATTGTAAAGGCAGGGCATGAGGTTGTAGGAGTGGTAACACAGCCGGATAAGCCAAAGGGAAGAAGTGGACAGATGCAGTTTCCACCTGTTAAGGAATGCGCTGTTAAGTATGATATTCCCGTATTTCAGCCTGTTAAGATAAAGGCACCGGAGGCAGTAGAGGAACTTAAGAAGTTTGAGGCGGATATTTTCGTGGTAGCGGCATTTGGACAGATGCTCTCAGAGGAAATCTTAAATATGCCTAAGTATGGTTGTGTGAATATTCATGCGTCCCTGCTTCCAAAGTACAGAGGTGCAGCACCGATTAATCAGGTTATTATTGATGGAGAGAAGGAAACCGGTGTCACTATCCAGCAGATGGCTTTGGGATGCGATACGGGTGATATTCTGACTACAAAGGTTGTGGAGATTGATAGAAAGGAAACGGCTGAGAGCCTGTTTGATAAGCTTAGCGTAGCAGGAGCAGAGCTTATTGTCGAGACACTTCCTAAGATTGCGGCAGGAGAGATTACACCGATTCCGCAGGATGAGAGCAAGGCAACTCATGTAAGAAAGATGGATAAGTCCTTTGGTGAGATAGATTGGAGGAAATCTGCGGTGGAGATAGAGAGACTGATTCGCGGATTGAATTCATGGCCAAGTGCGTATACTTATTATCAAGGAAAGAGTGTAAAGCTTTGGGAGGCAGATGTAGTTGCTGTTGATGCGAAGGCAGAGGCAGGAAGTATCGTAGAGGTTTCCAAGGATTATTTTGATGTGGCGACAGGAGAGGGACTGCTTAGAGTAAAAGAGCTTCAGCTTGAGGGTAAGAAGCGAATGGATACCAAGAGTTTTTTGCTTGGTAATCAGTGGAAGGCAGGATTTCAGTTAGGAAAATAAAGGAGATTTTGATATGATGTACCCTTTTTATTATTTTGATCCGACTTATATATTGGTACTGATTGGAGCGATTATATCCATGATTGCATCAGGTATGGTGCAGTCGGCATATTCAAAGTACAGTCAGGTAAGATGCATGGCGGGGCTGACCGGTGGGGAGGTTGCCAATGCTATTTTAAGAAATAACGGAATTACAGATGTGAGAGTGGAATGTATCAGAGGAAACGCTTTAACCAATTATTATCATCCGTCAAAGGGGGTAATTTGCTTATCAGAGAGCGTATATCATTCTCAGTCTATTTCGGCACTTGGCATTGCGGCACACGAGTGTGGGCATGCGATTCAGTATCAGCAGAATTATTTTCCTGTCAGACTAAAGAATGCGTTGTCACCGGCAGCGAGCTTTGGTTCTAAGGCGGGTATTCCGATTATTTTATTAGGTATTTTGTTTGGCTATAATGCAACATTAGTGAATATCGGTATCTGGGTATTTGCGATTGCAGTATTTGTACAGCTGGTGACTCTTCCTGTAGAGTTTAATGCTTCTTCAAGAGCATTGGTATGCTTAGAGCAGTATGGTATGGTGACACAGGAGGAGAAGAGAGGCAGTGCAAAGGTACTTAGAGCAGCGGCATTGACTTATGTTGCGGCAGCAGCAGCGGCTATTTTGCAGTTATTACGTTTGATTATTCTGTTTGGCGGCAGACGTAGAGATGATTAAACGTTGGTAAGGAAGGATAAGTTACATGGAACAAGGTTACATGGAACAGGTAAATGTTCGACAGCTGGTAATGGAGATGCTTTTGTCCGTCACAAAGGATGGAGAGTATAGCCATATTGTTATCAGAGATGTACAGAGTAAATACAATTATCTTGGTATACAGGAGAAGGCGTTTATGAAGCGCCTTTTTGAAGGCACCTTGGAGAGAATGATAGAGCTTGATTATTGCATTGACCAATTTTCCAAGGTAAAGGTTCAGAAGATGAAGCCGGTTATCCGCACGATTATGCGAATGGGGGCATATCAGATTCTTTATATGAACAGTGTACCGGATTCGGCAGCCTGTAATGAAGCTGTGAAGCTGGCACAGAAGAAGGGCTTCCACACGTTGAAGGGCTTTGTAAACGGTGTGCTTAGGAATCTTAGCAGAGAAAAGGATAAGATTGTTTATCCGGATATGGAGAAGGAGTTTATCCAATATGCCTGTGTGAAGTATTCCATGCCGGAGTGGATTGTCAGGCTTTGGGAGCAGCAGCTTGGAAGGGAGACTACCTTGCAGGTATTAGAGGGGCTTTTAAAGGAGCATCCTGTGACTGTGAGAATGCGTACACAGGATAAGGCACAGATTGAGGCTGTCAATACTGCATTAACGGGACAGGGTGGTAGGATGAAGCAGCATCCGTACCTTGACTATGCTTATGTGATAGAAAAGACTGATGATATGAGTGAGTTACCGGGCTATGAGCAGGGGGCATTTGTGGTGCAGGATGTAAGCTCCATGCTGGCAGTCGAGGCACTTGGGATTCCAAAGGGTAGCAGAGTATTGGATATCTGTGCTGCTCCCGGCGGAAAGAGTATGCTGGCAGCAGATATTTTGATGCGTCAGAGTGCTTTGGATGGCAGTGTAGAGGCAAGGGATATTTCCGGATATAAGGTAGACCTGATGCAGGAGAATTTTGACCGGTGCGGGCTTAATTGCGCAAGAGCAGTTGTATGGGATGCCCTAGAGCAGGATGATGCATGGATAGAGCAGGCAGATGTTGTGATAGCGGATGTTCCGTGTTCAGGTTTGGGTATTATAGGTAAGAAGAGAGACATAAAGTATAAGATGACACCTGAGGCTGTGGCAGAGATTGTGAAGCTGCAGGAGGATATTCTTCGCAGAGCAGTAGCTTATGTGAAGCCGGGAGGAAGACTGTTATTTAGTACTTGTACGATAAACAGGCAGGAGAATGAAGCACATGTAAGGTGGCTGCAGGAGGAGCTTGGGATGACGCCGGTATCTTTGGCGGAGGCATTGCCGCGTCAGGTGCAGACTAAGACTGCGAAAGAGGGCTATGTGCAGCTTTTACCGGGGATACATGAGACAGATGGATTCTTTATCAGTGTGTTTTGTAAGAAGTAAGGAGAAGTTTTGTGATTGATATTAAATCGTTGACTTTGAAAGAATTAAAGGATGAAATGCAGAAGTTGGGAGAAAAGACTTTTCGTGCTAAGCAGCTTTATGAGTGGATGCATGTAAAGCTGGCAAGGGATTATGAGGAAATGACCAATATTCCCAAGAGTCTGATTGAAAAGTGCAGAGAAAAATTTGCATATACATCAGTGAAGGAGGTTATGGTACAGACTTCGGCAATTGACGGCACGAAGAAGTTTCTGTTTGAGCTTGCGGATGGTAACTTTGTAGAAAGTGTATGGATGAAATACCATCATGGTAATTCTGTATGTATTTCTTCGCAGGTGGGCTGTCGAATGGGATGCCGCTTCTGTGCATCTACACTGGACGGACTGGAGCGTTCCCTTCTTCCGGGAGAGATGCTTGACCAGATTTATGCCATATCCAGAAGCACGGGAGAACGAGTTTCCAATGTGGTGGTAATGGGAACAGGAGAGCCTTTGGACAATTATGATAATCTGTTGCAGTTTATTCATATGCTTTCGGATGAGAATGGGTTGAATATCAGCCAGAGAAATATTACTGTGTCAACCTGTGGTATTGTAGAGAATATGAGGCGGCTTGCAGATGAAAAGCTGCAGATTACATTAGCGCTGTCTTTACACGGCTCTACGCAGGAGAAGCGTGCAGAGCTGATGCCGATTGCCAGAAAGTACCATATAGAAGAGGTGGTAGAGGCATGCAGATATTATTTTGAGCAGACAGGAAGAAGAATTACCTTTGAGTACAGTCTTGTAGGCGGAGTGAATGATACGCAGGAGGATGCGGAGAATCTGTGTAATCTGGTGGGAGATATTAACTGCCATATTAATTTGATTCCGGTGAATCCGATTAAGGAAAGAGATTATATAGAGTCGGAGCATAGGGATATTTTGAAATTCCAAAATAAACTTGAAAAAAAACATATTAATGTTACTATTAGAAGAGAAATGGGAAGGGACATTGACGGCGCATGCGGTCAGCTGCGAAGGAGAGTCTCAAAAGAAAAGACGGTTACAGTATAAGGTACAGACGGATTGGAGGAGACGTGGTGCTTAAGTTTTTTTCGATGACGGATATAGGCAGAAAGCGTGAGCTTAACGAAGACTATGTCTATGCATCAGACGAACCGGTTGGCTGCCTGGAGAATCTGTTTATTGTAGCAGATGGTATGGGTGGTCATAAGGCAGGTGATTATGCTTCAGAGCATACTGTGAAAAAGCTTGTTGAGGTAGCAGGAACATATAGAGAAGATAGTTTTCCTAAGATAGAGAAGATATTGCAGCGGGCAATCGATGAGGCAAATGCGTATATTTATATGCGTTCCAAGGAGGACGAAGCATTAAGCGGAATGGGTACGACTTTGGTAGCTGCAACCTGTAGTAAGGATAGATTGACGGTGGCGAATGTGGGGGACAGCCGTTTATATCTGATTAATGATGAGATTACGCAAATCACTCAGGACCATTCATTGGTGGAGGAGATGGTAAGCTTAGGAGGCATAGACAGAGAGACGGCAAGGCGACACCCGGATAAGAATATCATTACCAGGGCAGTCGGAGTCGGTGCTTCTGTGAAGGCAGATTTTTATGAGCTGGAGCTGAGAGCTGCGGACAGGATTTTATTATGTACGGATGGGTTAACAAATATGCTCAGTGACGAGGAGATACATAGAATTATCAATGGGCATACAGATATAGAGCAGGCAGTAAGAGAGCTTATTGCGAAGGCAAATGAACAGGGCGGTCGTGATAATATAGGTATTATCTTAATAGAACCACAGGGCACCGTAAACTCGAGACATGAATAAAGAATGGCAGATGAGGTGAAGTATGATTAAGTTAGGGATGCTGATAGGAGAACGGTACGAGATTATTGAGAAAATCGGAACGGGCGGAATGTCAGATGTATATAAGGCGAAGGATAATAAGCTGAACCGTTTTGTGGCAGTGAAGGTTTTGAAGCAGGAATATTCGGAGAATAAGAATTTTGTTTCTAAGTTTCGCGTAGAAGCACAGGCAGCAGCAGGTCTGATGCATCCAAATATTGTAAATGTGTATGATGTAGGGGAAGATATAGGAATTCATTATATTGTTATGGAGCTGGTTGAAGGAATTACGCTCAAGAAATATATTGAGAAAAAGGTAAGGCTGTCAACAAAGGAAGCAATCAGTATCGCGATTCAGGTTGCGATGGGAATTGAAGCTGCTCATAATAACCATATTATTCATAGAGATATTAAGCCGCAGAATATTATTATTTCAAAGGAAGGTAAGGTTAAGGTTACTGACTTTGGTATTGCAAAGGCGGCGTCAAGTAATACCATTACGTCTAATGTAATGGGTTCTGTACATTATACCTCTCCGGAGCAGGCAAGAGGCGGTTTTTCTGATGCAAAGAGTGATATTTATTCCATGGGTATTACTCTATTTGAGATGCTGACAGGACGTGTACCATTTAATGGTGATACGACTGTTTCCATTGCAATTAAGCATATTCAGGATGAGATGCCGTCTCCAAGGATTTATGTTCCTGAGATTCCGCTGAGTGTGGAGAAGATTATTTTAAAATGTACACAGAAGAGTCCTGACAGAAGATATGCCAGCATGGATGCTGTCATTAAGGATTTGAAGCATTCTTTGATTAGTCCGGATGAGGATTTTGTGAATATAGAGGATGCAGACGAAAGTGCAAAGACAAGAGTAGTACCTGAGGCAGGAGCACAGGCTGTGGAGAAAGTGTTGGATTCTGAGACGATATCAGCTGTTGAGCCGACGGGAAAGCTTCAGGAGACTTACTATGAGCCTGTGAAGGAGAATACAGAGCCTACGGAGTTATTTGAAAGAGAGATACCGGAGGTGATTAAGGTGAATAGAGAGCGTCCGGTGAACAGTGATGCAAGAAAGAAACCGGTTAAGAAGCAAAGTACAGCCCAAAAGCCTGTGGATAAGAAAGCTGCGGATAAGAAGCCTGTAGCAAAAAAGAAGAATAAGGCAGCTGCTTCAAAAAAGAATGACAATATTCCGGTTGAGAATGAACCACAGTCTCGTGTTAATCGTCAGAATGTGAGAAGATTGGACACAGAGGAGGAATATTACCAGGACTATTCTTATAATACGACAGGCGATAAGATTATTACTGCTTTGATTGTTATTATGGCGATTGTAATCGGTTGTATTATCCTGTACTTTGCCGGTGTTGCAACGGGAGTTTTGGATTTTTATCAGACACAGAAGGGTGAGACACAGGAATACGAAAGAGCTGAGATGCCTGAATTTGTCGGAAAGAACGTAAAGGAGATTACAAAGTACCTGAATGAAGTGGGGCTTATACCTACTACTGTGTATGAGGAGTCTGCTGAGTATGATAAGGAACTTGTAATCAGCGCAGCGCTTACGAATGGAGATGCTATCTATGCCAAGGATAGAATTCTTCTGGGGACAGAGATTGTGCTGACTGTAAGTGCGGGCACGAATGGAATTGTAGTACCGGATGTAGAGGGATTTGCCAAGGCAGAGGGAATTGCAAAGCTTGACAGAGAGGGCTTCCGTGTTGTCAGGGAAGAGGTCTATTCCGAAGAATATCCCAAGGGACAGATTATTTCTCAGGAGCCTGCGGCAAAGTCGGTGGTAAACATCGGCTCAGAGGTAAAGATTGTAATCAGTCTTGGTACAGAGCATAAAGAAGTAGTCGTATCAAATTATCTGGGAATGACGAGGGAAGAAGCAATTGCAGTAATAGAAGAGCAAGGCTTAGAGGTAGGAGAGATTACAGAGACCTATAGCTCTGAGTATGCAAAGGATTTGATTTGCTATCAAAGCTATTCTGCAAATGCGCCGGTTGCAGCAGGTACAGCCATTGATTTAAAGATTAGTATCGGCGGCGAGATAGCGATTTATAAGTGTAATATAAAGGTGCAGGCACCAAGTGATTATGCCGGTGGTAATGCAGAGATTATTTTAAAGACTGCGGATGGAGAGCAGAGATTATGGTATAACAGTAATATCACGTCTTTCCCGGTACCGATTAATGTAAGCAATATTCAAAGTACATCATCCTATGGTACATTGATTTTGACCTACATTAAGAATGAGCCTGTGCAGGTTACGGGAGCAGATGGCTCAGTGACAACCCAGATGAAAGCGGTGGCTGTTTCTAAGGAACAGGTCGTACAGTTTGAAAAGGAATAGAGAATGCAGGGAAAGATTGTAAAAGGTATTGCAGGATTTTACTATGTGCATATTGGTGGCAAAGGAATCTATGAGTGCAAGGCAAAAGGCGTGTTCCGTAAGGAGAATATAAAGCCGCTTGTTGGAGACGATGTAGAGATAGAGGTAACGGACGCTGCGAATTTTAAAGGAAACATCGTAGAGATATTGCCAAGAAGAAATTCGCTGATTCGCCCGGCTGTTGCCAACATTGACCAGGCATTGTTGATTTTTGCAATTACCAAGCCGGAACCGAATTATAATTTGTTGGATAGATTTTTGTTGATGATGCGTCAACAGGGGTTAGACTGTATTATTTGTTTTAATAAACGTGATATTGCCACAAAAGAGGAGAGAGCTGCCATCCGTGAGATTTACGAAAAGAGCGGATGCAGTGTACTCTTTACCAGTGCTTTGAAGAAGGAAGGACTGGAACAGATTTTGGATGTGCTTGCAGGGAAGACCACTGCGGTGGCAGGACCGAGCGGTGTTGGTAAGTCATCTATTATTAATTGTCTGCAGAAGGACACCTTTATGCAGACCGGGGCTATCAGTGAAAAGATAGAGCGTGGTAAGCATACCACCAGACATTCAGAGCTGATTACAGTATCTGACCATACTTATATTATGGATACGCCGGGCTTTAGTTCTCTTTCCATATTTGATATGGAGAAGGAGGAACTCAAAGGCTATTATCCTGAGTTTGAGAAGTATGAAGAGGATTGTAAGTTCTTAACCTGTGCCCACATTCATGAGCCGGTATGCGGTGTTAAGGATGCGGTAGCAGAAGGTAAGATTCATAAGATTCGATATGAGAATTATGTATCGTTTTATGAAGAATTGAAAGAAAAAGAAAAGAGGAAATACTGATTATGAATTATTTATCACCATCCATTTTGGCGGCTGATTTTTGTAAGTTAGGAGAGCAGATTAATGAGACTGCAAATGCGGGTGCACAGTATATCCATATAGATGTTATGGATGGAGTATTTGTTCCATCCATTTCCTTTGGAATGCCGATTGTGTCTTCTGTAAGACCGGCGACAGATGCCTTTTTGGATGTACATATGATGGTAACACAGCCGGAGCGTTATGTGGAGGAGTTTGCAAAGTGTGGTGCTGACAGCATTACCATTCATGTGGAGGCATGCGATTGTATTGAGGAGACCTTAAAGAAGGTAAAATCTCTTGGGGTAAAGGCAGGGATTGCTTTAAATCCGGCAACTCCTGTAAGTGAAGTCCTTCCATACATGGAGATGGTTGATATGGTGCTTGTAATGACTGTAAATCCGGGATTTGGCGGTCAGAAATATATTCCGGAGTGCACGGATAAGATTCGTGAGGTGAGAGCATATATTAATGACCATAACCTTAATGTAGACCTTGAAATTGATGGTGGTGTGAATCTGGATAATTTAGAGATGAATCTGGAAGCAGGCGCTAATGTGATTGTGGCAGGTTCAGCAGTATTTAAGGATGATATTGCAGCAAATACCAAGGCTTTTTTAGAGAAAATGTAAATAGAACAAAGGAGATATAAGAATATGAAATTAGGAATCGTTGGACTTCCGAATGTAGGAAAAAGTACATTATTTAATTCGTTAACAAAGGCAGGAGCAGAATCAGCAAACTATCCGTTTTGTACCATTGACCCAAATGTTGGTGTGGTAGCTGTACCGGATGAGAGAATTAAGCTTCTTGGAGAATTATATCATACAAAGAAGGTAACACCTGCAGTCATCGAGTTCGTAGATATTGCAGGACTTGTAAAGGGTGCATCTAAGGGTGAAGGACTTGGAAATCAGTTCCTTGCAAATATCAGAGAGGTAGATGCGATTGTACATGTTGTCAGATGCTTTGAGGATTCTAATATTGTACATGTGGACGGAAGCATAGCACCTGTTCGTGATATTGAAACAATTAATCTTGAGTTGATTTTCTCTGACCTTGAAATCTTAGAGCGTCGTATTGCTAAGGTAGCAAAGCAGGCTCGTATGGATAAGACTCTTGCTAAGGAATTGGAGTTATTAGAGGCTGTAAAGAAGCATCTTGAAGAAGGTAAGATGGCAAAGTCCTTTGAAGTACCTGAAGATGATGATATGAAGGAGTGGTTTGCGTCATATAACCTTTTGACAGCTAAGTCTACTATTTATGCGGCAAATGTTGCTGAGGATGACCTTGCTGATGACGGAGCAAATAATGCAAATGTACAGGCAGTACGTGAATTTGCTAAGACAGAGGATAGTGAAGTATTTGTAATCTGTGCGCAGATTGAGCAGGAGATTGCAGAGCTTGATGATGATGAGAAGGCAATGTTCCTTGAGGACTTAGGCTTAAAGGAGTCAGGTCTTGATAAGCTGATTGCAGCAAGCTATAAGCTGTTAGGATTAATCAGTTACTTAACTGCAGGTGAGGATGAGTGCCGTGCATGGACAATTAAGGTTGGAACTAAGGCACCACAGGCAGCAGGTAAGATTCATAGTGATTTTGAGAGAGGCTTTATCAGAGCTGAGGTTGTGAATTATAAGGACTTATTGGAGCAGGGGTCTCTTGCAGCAGCAAAGGAGAAGGGCTTAGTAGGTCTTGAGGGTAAGGAGTATGTTGTTCAGGACGGAGATGTTATTCTTTTCCGTTTCAATGTATAAAAACATCTTGCTTGCGCAAGCTGTACAAGAATAAGACAAGCTTATTCTTGAGATAGGGGTATGTATGAATAGTATGGATATTGCATTCCCGCATTTGGGAATATTTTTGGAGAATGTTCCGAAGAACTTTACGGTATTTGGCTTTACCATTGCTTTGTATGGTGTAGTAATTGCCTTTGGCATTATGGCAGGTATCCTTATGGCAGTTAAGGTATCCAAGATGGAGAAGATGAACGAAGATATCATATGGGATTTTGCCATTTATGCAGTTGTTTTTTCTGTAATTGGAGCCAGAGTATATTATGTCGTATTCTCTTGGGAGCATTATAAGGACAATTTGTTATCTGTTTTTAATCTTAGACAAGGTGGCCTGGCAATTTATGGTGCAGTGATTGCGGCATTTCTGACCTTATTCATTTATTGTAGGATTAAAAAGCTTTCACCTTTTCAAATAGGAGATTGTGGTGTATATGGTTTAATCTTAGGTCAGATTATGGGAAGATGGGGTAACTTCTTCAACAGAGAAGCGTTTGGAGGGTATACGGATTCCCTGTTTGCTATGAGGCTTCCGATGAGTGCGGTAAGAGGTCATGAGATTACAGCGCAGCAGGCGCAGATGGCTGCCGAAGCGGGAGTGAATTATATTCAGGTGCATCCTACATTTTTGTATGAGTCAGTTTGGAATCTGATGATTTTCACCTTAATGCTGGTGTTCCATAAGAAGAAGCAGTATCATGGACAGATGTGTTTGATGTATCTTGGCGGATATGGTCTTGGAAGATGTATCATTGAAGGATTACGAACTGACCAGCTCCTGATACCGGGAACGAATCTTGCGGTATCACAGATGTTAGGTGCAGCGCTGTTTGTGATGGCTGTGATAGTGAATTTTATTGTATTAAAGAATAAGAAAAAGCAATCTGCTTAGTAAAAATCCCATGCGTTAGTATGGGATTTTTGTTATAGTATAGCTGATTCTTGCAGAGGGTTGCTGCCGGGCAATACTTTGTTACAGCAAAAAAGTATAGAAAGCATGACTAATTTTTCATGTTGTGTGTTATGAAGCAGATAGCATACAATGACTAAAGAAATCATACTTTTTTGAAAATATGAAACTTCCAAACGAATGAATATGAGGGTATGATGAAGACAATGGTATTTGAAATATATATCAAAGTGAGGATAAAGGAATGAAGACAAGAGAGCAGTTAACAGATTTGATTTCTCAGATGACATTACAGGAAAAGATTGATATGGTACATGGCAATGAGCTGTTTGCTACCAAAGCAGTAGAACGTTTGGGAATACCGGCATTTAGAAGCTCGGACGGACCTAGAGGGGTTCGTAAGGAGTTTGAAAAGGATACATGGAAGGATATCGGATTGACCTTTGATTACACATCTTATCTTCCGTGTAATACGGCGCTTGCGGCTACTTGGAACAGAGAGCTTGCGCGTAGTACAGGACAGATACTTGGTAAGGAAGCAAGAGGCCGTGGCAAGGATATGATTCTCGCACCGGGAATTAATATTATGAGAACACCGCTATGCGGAAGAAGCTTTGAGTATATGGGTGAGGACCCGCATCTTGCAGGGGAATTGGCTGTGGAACTGGTACAGGGAATTGAGGAATATGATGTCAGTTCCTGTCTAAAGCACTTTGCAGCGAACAATCAGGAGGTCAGAAGACTGGATGTTGATGTAGAGGTAAGTGAAAGAGCATTAAGAGAAATCTACTTCCCGGCATTTGAAGCAGCTGTGACCAGAGGGAAGGCGAAGGGCGTTATGGGAGCTTACAATAAGCTAAGAGGAACGCATTGCTGTCATAATGAATATTTGTTAAAGCAGGTGCTTCGTGATGAATGGGGCTTTGAGGGTATCGTAGTTTCGGACTGGGGTGGAGTACACTCAACCAAAGAGGCAATGGAGAACGGACTGGATATGGAAATGTCCGTAACGAATAATTTTGATGAGTATTATATGGCTAATCCTTTGAAGGAAGCGATTGAAAAAGGCGAATATCCAATAGAACTGCTGGATGAGAAGATTATGCATATTCTGACGGTAATGAATGAACTTCATATGCTGGATGGAGAACGTAAGTCCGGCAGCTATAATGATATTGAGGATAAGCAAGCGCTTAGAAGAACGGCAGAAGAATCCATTGTCTTATTAAAGAATGAAGAGTCAATTCTGCCATTGGATGCGAAGAAGATAAAGAGGCTTCTTGTAGTAGGCGAGAATGCCAACAGAAGACAGGCACCGGGAGGCGGCAGTGCAGAGATTAAGGCACTTTATGAAATTACACCGCTTCTTGGGTTGCATATGCTACTAGGCGGTAACACAGAGATTACATATCATCCGGGATATTATAATATGGATATTGGTAATATCTGGGCGAATACAGGAGATGGAGAAAACGGACAGGCAGACAGTATCGATGCCTCCGTAGAACCGAAGAAAAAGACCACACCGGAGGAGAAGAAGGCATTAGAGGAGAAGATGAATGCCAAGTATCTGGCTGAAGTGCTTGAGGAAGCAAAGACTGCGGATGCTGTTATATATGTGGGTGGATTAACACATGATTATGATACAGAGGGGCAGGACAGAGCAGATATGAAGCTTCCGTATGGTCAGGATAAGCTGATTTGCGAGCTGCTTCATGTAAGACCGGATACAGTGGTAACATTGCTTGCGGGTTCACCTGTGGATATGTCAGCATGGCTGGATAAGGCGCAGACAGTTTGCCTGCATTGGTATGCAGGTATGGAAGGCGGCTATGCTCTTGCAGAGGCATTGTTTGGAAGAATCAATCCTTCAGGCCATCTTCCGGAGACTTTTCCGATTCATGAGAGCGACTGTCCGGCGGTTGTGCTGGGAGAGTATCCGGGCGGTGATAAGGTACGTTACGGAGAGGACATTTTTGTGGGATATCGTTATTATGATACCTATGAAGTGAAGACTGCTTTTCCGTTTGGATATGGATTGTCTTATACGGATTTTGTAATGTCAGGGTTACAGGCTGTAGTGTCGGAAGCAAATCGTGTGCAGGTATCCTTTTGCATTTCCAATGTGGGAGACAGAGCGGGAGCGGATGTAGCACAGATTTATGTTTCAGATAAGTTCCCGAAGGTAAAGAAAGCCAGTAAGGAACTGAAAGCATTTGAAAAGGTATATTTGGAGCCGGGAGAGACGAAGAAAATCACATTGCAGCTGGATGAAAGAGCTTTCATGTATTATGATGAGAAGAAAGGATGCTTTAGAGTAGAGCCGGGAACATATTCGATATTGCTGGCAAAATCAGCGGAAGAAATCGTAGATGTTGCAGAGGTAGTAATAGCGTAATTCCTGCACCCTTTGGGATGGATATGCATATTGTAAAAGAAAAGAGTTTTGCGTACAGCAAAGCTCTTTTTGGATGAGGGGAAGCTATGCGATATTCGGAACTGAAAAAGAAAGAGGTTATAGGGATAAAGGATTGTACAAGATTAGGGCATGTGTGTGATTTGGAGATTGACGTGTGTAAGGGCTGTATTAGTAAGATTATTGTTCCGGGAAAATGCGGCTATTGGGGCTGGCTAAAGGGAGATGCTATGTTGGAGATTCCTTTTTGTTGTATCAAACAGATTGGGCCGGATTTGATTTTGGTAGATATTTAACGAATATAGTTCGTAAAAACATAAATAGTGAATTAAATTGTGGAAAATAGGTTAATTGTAAACACTTAAAGTTGACATAAACATGAAAAAGAAATATACTATATTTGTTAGAGAAAAGTATGTGCTTGGAGGGAAAAGATGAAGTGTCCTTTTTGCGGTCATGAGAATACCAGAGTAATTGATTCAAGACCTGCTGATGAGAATAATTCCATCCGCAGAAGACGTGTGTGTGACGATTGTAATAAGCGTTTTACAACCTATGAGAAGATAGAGACCATTCCATTAATTATTATTAAGAAGGATAATAACAGAGAGACCTATGACCGTGCTAAGATAGAGGCAGGAGTGTTGCGGGCATGTCATAAGCGTCCTATTAGCGTAGACCAGATGAATAAGTTGGTAGATGAGATAGAGACAGAGATTTTTAATCGTGAGGAGAAGGAGATTCCAAGCCAGATGATTGGTGAGCTGGTTATGGAGAAGCTTCAGGATTTGGATGCAGTAGCCTATGTAAGGTTTGCATCGGTATATCGTGAGTTTAAGGATATTAATACCTTTATGGATGAGCTGAAGAGGGTATTGGATAAGTAAGGAGATTGGTAAAGAGATGTTGCAGGTAGATGCAGCATCTTTTTTTTGTCTAGAACTTTAAATTTGCAAATAATAGTGGAAATAGTTGTAGAATATGGTAAAATATTATTAATAATGTGAAAATATATCCAATAGGAGGTATTTTATGGAATACGATAAGAAAGTTTTTTCCAAACAGGCCAATAAATATGCGATGAGAATTTGGTTGGTGATGTTAATTATTTTATCAGCAGCTTATTTCATGGAGACAAAAAATGGTAAGGAGTCTATATCATTTTTTATTATATTGGAATTGATTGGATGGGTACCGTTTGTTGCCGGAGCTGTTATGCTCAAGATAAAGGGTGGACATTGGGAAAAATATTATGATTTTGTAGGATACGGTTTTGGCTGCTTTTACCTTTGGATTATGCTTAATGTGACAGGAACATTGGCATTTACCTATATTCTTCCGCTGGTAAGTATGCTGATTATTTATAAGAATCGTAATTTTATTTTAAGATGCGGTATAGCCAGTATTGCATTGGTTGGGTTTTGTATTGTACGAAATTATATGGGAGGCATGACGTCTTCTCAAGATATTTCTAATTACCTGATTCAATTTATGATTACGCTGTTCTGCTATATAGGATATGTTGTAGCAATTAATCATATGACCAAATCGGATAATGCTATGTTGCATGACGTGCAATCAAACCTGGCAAAGGTGGTTACAACCGTAGAAAAGGTTAAGATAGCCAGCAATGCAGTAGTAGATGGTGTTACGGTTGTTAGAGAGCTTTCAGAGGAAAATAAGGAAGGTGCAACCATCGTAGTAGAAAGTATGGAGGAGCTTGCGCGCAAGAGTCAGACTTTGAGCAGTATGGTTGATTCTTCCATGAATATGACAGAGGATATTGATAATCAGGTTGTAAATGTAGCAGGTCTGATTGAGAATATTGTCGGTTTAAGTGAAGCCTCTGCAGAGCATGCAAAGACCAGTTCAAAGCAGTTGGATGATATGGTGGAGTCTACCAATGTAATTGCAAAACTTTCTACAGATGTAGAGAAGATTTTGAACGAATTTACCAGTCAGTTTGATAAGGTAAAGCAAGAGACAGGTACGATTGAAAAGATTTCTTCCCAGACCAATTTGTTGGCATTAAATGCATCAATTGAGGCAGCAAGAGCCGGAGAAGCAGGAAAGGGCTTTGCGGTAGTTGCTGATGAAATCAGAAACCTAAGTATGGGAACCCAGCAGTCGTCAACAAGTATTATGGAAGCATTGAAGCTGTTAGAAGAAACCTCGGATAAGATGACGGAATCCATTACCACGATTATGAAGATGATTATGGAAAGTCTGGAAACCATGAAGACGGTAAATGAGAGTGTCGGAATGATTGCGGACGATTCGAAGCAGCTTGGCGATGAGATTCAGGTCGTTGATACAGCCATGAAGAGCGTAGAAGAATCGAATAAGAACATGGTTGATAATATGAAGCAGGTACAGGATATTATGGTCGAAATGACCGATTCTGTAATTGATTCAGAGGCAACCACGGCTACTATGCTCAGCAAGTATGAGGAAACAGCCCGAAGTGTTGAGAAGATTGAAACTGTTGTCGGACATCTTGTAGAAGAGCTTGGAGAAGGCGGCTTCATGGATGTGGAAGATATATCGGAAGGAATGAGCCTTCAGGTGATAGATACAGCAACTAAGAAGACACTTGCTGTTGATGTTGCTAAGGTAATGAATGAAACCCTTTATTTCAAAGAAGGTACACATACGGAAAGCTATTTTGGAAATACACAGACGAAGAAATTTGAAATTCACGTAGTAGTAAATAATTCCGTATATATCTGGAAGGATGTAGAGCTTGCAAAGTCCAGAAAAGAAATGCCGGGACACTATAAGATGAAGCTTACTGAGAAGCCAAAGGTAATGAACAGAAGAAAGCATCCAAGACTTTCAATGACGAATGGATGTAGTATTACAGTAAGGTCTATGGATAAGACCTTTGAAGGAGAGGTTGTAAATATCAGTGCAGGCGGATTCGCTTTTGCCTGCAAGGATTCAGTATTTGCAAATATTACAGGCGACAGAATACAGATGACAATCAGAAACTTTGATTTATTAGAGGGTAAACCGCTTACAGGTATTGCCATCCGTTCTTCAGATGATAGAGGAAGATATATCGTAGGCTGTAGAATGTTTGAGGATAATATGGATATTTACCACTATGTAAATGAACGAGTAAAGCAATAAGTGACAGGAAGACCGCTCAAAAATGGGCGGTCTTTTCGTAAGAAATGAGGTTTGTTAAATAAATCACTTGATTTTTCGTGAGATATTGTATACAATGTAGCATGGTTAAGGATGGTACGGCTTTGCTGACTCTACCTATGAAACCCATACATGGTGCGCAGGTATATGCCGATGTATGAAAATTGAATATAGTATTTTTGAAGGAGAAAAAACATGACTAAGAGAAGAAAGAAAAACCTGAAATTTGGGAAGGCTCTTCTGGTAAGTATGTTGCTTACACTGACTATTGCACTGGGCGGATGCGCAGGTGATAAGGAGGCGGATAATTCTTCGCAGATTACGATTGGTATTCCACAGGATTTAAACAGTCTTGACCCGAACAACGCAGTTGGTTCAGGTACCATTGAAGTATTGTTTAACATCTATGAGAGCTTATATAAGCCGGATAGCCAGGGTAATCTTATTCCTGCTGTAGCAAGCGATATGACCATATCAGAGGATGGCAAGACCTATACCTTTACCTTGAGAGAAGGTATCAAGTTCCATAACGGAGAATCGGTTACAGTAGAGGATATTAAGTATTCTATTGAAAAGGGTGCCGATGCTGGATTAGTATCGGCTTTTTCTAATATGGAGAGCGTTGAGATTGTAGATGACAGCCATGTCGCAATCAAGCTTATGGAAGTAGATAATGAGTTCCTTGCAAAGATTTCAACTGTAGAAGCAGCGATTGTACCTGCAGGCGTAACAGATATTGAGACAAATCCTGTCGGAACAGGTCCATATAAGTTTGTATCACGTTCTTTACAGGAGAATGTAGTGCTTGAGAAGTTTGATGAGTACTGGGGAACACCTGCTAATATTGAGAAGGTTGTATTAAAGGTAATCGCTGATTCAGATGCAATCGTTATGAATCTTGAGGGCGGTGCGATTGATATGTTTGCCCGTGTGACATCTACTCAGGCAGCAGAGCTTGGTGAGAATTTTGAGATTTTAGAAGGTACTATGAACCTTGTTCAGGCTATGTATCTGAATAATGCAGTAGAGCCATTCAACAACGAACAGGTACGTCAGGCGCTTTGCTATGCAATTGATAAGAGTGAGATTCTTGCAGTGGTAGCAGATGGCAAGGGTACAGAGATTGGAAGCAGCATGTATCCTGCATTCGGTAAGTACTATATGCCTGAGCTAAATGAGTTATATCCTCATAATGTAGAGAAGGCAAAGGCACTTCTTACAGAGGCAGGCTATGCAGACGGATTTACCTTTAAGTTAACAGTTCCGTCTAATTACACACAGCATGTTGATACAGCTACTGTTATCGCAGAGCAGCTGAAAGAAGTGGGCGTTATTGCAGAGATTGAGTTGATTGAGTGGGAGAGCTGGTTAAGTGATGTATATATTGGCCGCCAGTATGAAGCAACAGTGGTTGG
>SVFJ01000049.1 GCA_015056925.1 Lachnospiraceae bacterium
CATATATGTCGAAAAGTATTTTTCTTCAAATGAAACACATGATATATTACTCTGTTCAATAATATCTTTTTGAAATCTCATTTCATACGCTATTATTTCCATTTTATTATCACCTACAACTTCAAATCTTCTGTTGCTTTCAATCTCTCTACAAGACTGAAATTCATCTGTTCAACAAATTGGGATGTGTTGAGCAAAAAACTTATCTCAACACATTATCTATTAGTCCATTCATATCAGTAATTGTATAGTCTTGTCCGCTATTTCCACCAATACCATTCCTATCAAGCCAGACAGTTTTAATTCCAATCGCTTTGGGCCCCAAAATGTCATCCGTTATGGAGTCACCAACAAAAAGAACTTCTTGTGGCGAAAGACCATTTTCATCAAGGATTTGTGTAAAGAATTGCCTAGCAGGCTTATAACATTTTAATTTTTCAGAAGTATATACTTTATGAACTGTAATACTATTTTTTTGCATTACACTTTCAAGTACATTATTATCCGTATTGGAGCCAATGAAAACCAGATAGTTCTTCATAAGCTCATTCAATACAGTTTTAATCTCTGGATATGCTTCTCGCTCGAATGCTCCAGCAAGTAAAGAATCCGCATCATTTTCAGCATTCCTGTCCACATGATACCTATCATAAAACATCTGAATTCGAGCAATAAAAATAGCACGTTCCGTCATAAATTCACAATCGCTTAATGTGTGATTTTTATAATAAGATTTCCAGTCCTCTAGAAATGCCTTTTCGTCAACAATAATCCCACAATCAGTTATATTTTTTATTATTGTCTTTGCGGAACCACCACTTGTAACTCTAAAAAGAGTTCCAAATGCATCAAAAATTATTGCCTTCATAATCACACCTCCAAATTGGGATTTGTATGTTTGCTATAAATATTCTAATATTTCCCCAATATGCTCTACAATAATATCTGGCTTATAGCAAAACATATCTAAATTCGTATATGCAAATGTTCCTTGCTTTACCCATATTGTAGACATTCCTAGTTTTGCTGCTGGTTCGATATCATTATCTAATCTATCGCCAATCATATAAGCATTTTCTGGAATACACTCAGCTCTTTCTAATGCTCTTCTATAGATTTCCAAATCAGGTTTTGCCACACCTTCTTCTGCTGATGAAAGAATCACCTTAAAATAATCACGAATTCCAAATTTGATTAGTCGTTCTTCTGTTCCCTCACTTTGATTTGCAATAATCCCCAACCAATATTTATTTTGCAACTGCTCAAGTATTTTGGGAACTCCTTTGTACATTTTTTCCAAATGTGTAGGCCACTGTATTGTCTCTAATCCAAATTCCCTTGCTGTATCCTTATACGGCATTTTTCCTTTAAATGCACATTCCTTCATTTTCTGTACAATAGCCGTTCTACTAGGTGCATTTTCTTGCTTCAACATATCTAATATACGATATTCTGTACAGTCACTTTCATCTAATAAAGTTGAACCTAAATCAAAAAATAACCATTTTTTCAAGCATAATCACCTCGTCAAATTCAAATAATCGCGTGCTTTCAGAATCAAAAGAAGCCTGAAATTTGTTTCTCTCCTTTTCCAAAATGAGCCATGTGAACTTTGAAACATAATTCCTTAAATAATATCTATAATGTCCAATGGCGCTTCAATATGCTCAAAATCAGCTTTTCTTTGTGCAGGTTGATTTGTGCCTTCTTTAAGATACCACACTGCTTGTACAGCTTTCATTCCAAGCGTTTCTGCAGCCTCCAATTCATTACTTCCACCATCTCCCACATATAGGCACTCATCAGCTTTGACACCTAATTTTTCTATACATCTTTTAAATATAGCTAGATTCGGTTTTTGTATTCCTTCATCAAAAGATAAACAGGTAGCGTCAAAAAAAGGATACAATATACTTTTCTTAATAACCATTGCTTCTTCTGAAAAGCAGTTACTGATTAATCCAATTAACATTCCCTTTTCCTTTAAAGCTCTTAACATTGGAATGATTTCTATATGTAGGTGTTCAAAAGCCTCTTCTTTACAAGAAATACGCTTATTCAGAATATAATTCATTTTTTCCTCAGAAAAACAGTTATTTTTTCTAAGAATCTTTTCCAAAAGTTCTTCCAAAGTAATTTTTCCTATAGTTCTATTTTCTTCTTCTGCACGCCATATTTCTTGGAATTTTTCTTCCACAATACCAGCATCAAACGCCATCTGAGTTCCAAAATACAAGGGACTATCAAAAAGAGTTATAAGAGTCTCATACATATCAAATATTACCGCTTTTATCATTTTCATCACCTCCGTAAACTTCCAATTTCAGCCTTATTTCCTTCTCCTCATTGTTTTACTTCTTTGACAACTGATTAGAGAAATATTGCGCTGCAATAGCGTATTCTATATCATCCTCTATATACATAACAATAGGGTTATTCTCCTCATCTTCTTCGACCTCATAAAGCATATAGCTTTGAGAATAATCCAATTCCTTTTTTCCTTTAAGTGGAAGTAATGCAAAATATTTTTTATTGTTAACTTCAAAATAAGAATACACTCCGCACTCCATACTTGTTCCATCTTCATATGGTAGAGTCACGACAATATCCTCTAACTTTTTTCCCATAAACTCCATAGTATGCTCTCCTAAAACCTTTCTTTATACTTTTATCTAACTTTTTCAAACAGCTGAAGCCCCCAGGTTCTCACCCAGTTAGGTTTATATCGAAAGAAATCGATAATGCTATAAAGCCGAAGCCTCCAAAGAAGCTCCGGCTTATAGTTATGTAAACGAAAATCTTCAATATAAGGATTTTCGTTTTATACTCTATTGTAGTTGATCAAACAACCCTTTAAGATAATCTGTCTCTCTTCATCTGTTAACTCACCAAGTGTTAAGTCAAACTCCTTTGTCTGTCCTTCGCCTACTACATAAGCCTTGATTACAGAAGCCTTCTCCTCAACTGCCTTCTTGATGCCAGGAACATAGATATAATCTAAGTTCTTGAATGGAAGCTCGCCTTCCTCAATGATGAATGGAAGCATACCCCAGTTAATGAGGTTAGAACGATATCTCTTAGTAGCGTACTCATTTGCGATGTTTGCCCATCCGCCAAGTACCTTCTGGCAGCTTGCTGCCTGCTCTCTTGCAGAACCATCACCTGGCTTCACTGCAAAGATTGTACTACCGATACCTGTGTTAGTACTATCTGCATCAGGAGTAATCTCCTTCATAGCCTTCCATGCTGCTTCAAGCTCTGGGAATGCCTCAACAGGACAAGCCTGGTCTTCTCTTGCCTTCTCAGCCTTCTGCACTTCCTTAGCAAGACCTACATAGTTAGGATCCTTTCTTGAAAGTGTAAACTCTGCAAGTCCTAAAGGATTAGAACGGTAAGATGATGTCTCACCTGAAGGAATTAACTCATCTGTTGTTGTTACAGGATCATGAATCTCTGAAACTACCTTTAATAAGAGATTATCTGTTAAAGCTACCATTGCTGGCCAATCCTTAATGTTTGGACCAAACTTAATCTCAACGCTGTCATCAGCAACGCCCTTAGAATCAAATACTCTATTCTCGTAAATCTTCTTATCAAAGAAATACTTATACTGATTAAACTTGCCATCGAACTCTGTAGCAGGTGTAAGGTATCCCTTATTAGCTGCTGTAGCTGCGATAGAACGAGCATCCATAAGTGCAACAGATGCAATCTGTCCGCTCTGAAGCTTAGAACCTTCTCTGTTAGGGAAGTTTCTTGTAGAGTGACGGATAGAGAATGCATTGTTAGCCGGTGTATCTCCTGCACCAAAGCAAGGTCCACAGAAAGCTGTCTTTAATACGGCACCTGTCTGCATTAACTTAGCTGCACAACCATTCTTTACTAACTCCATATATACAGGCATAGATGCAGGATATACACTAAGTGTGAACTCATCTGGTCCAATGCTTGCGTTGTCTAAGATATCAGCTGCTGCACAGATATTCTCAAATCCACCACCTGCACAACCTGCGATGATACCCTGCTCTACATATAACTTACCATTTCTTACCTTATCCTTAAGTGTGAAGTCAACTGCTCCATCAAGACTTACAAGTGCCTTCTTCTCACAATCATCAAGGATATCCATAAGGTTCGCATTTAACTCTTCAATTGTATATGTGTTGCTTGGATGGAATGGCATAGCAATCATAGGTCTAACCTTGCTTAAGTCTACCTTGATACATCCATCATAGTAAGCAACTGCGCCAGGATTCAACTCTGCATAATCCTCGCTTCTTCCATGAATGTCATAGAACTCCTTAATCTTATCATCTGTCTGCCAGATAGATGAAAGACATGTTGTCTCTGTTGTCATTACATCAATACCGATTCTGAAATCAGCTGAAAGTGATGCAACGCCAGGTCCAACGAACTCCATTACCTTATTCTTAACGTAGCCGTTCTTAAATACAGCTCCGATAATTGCTAAAGCAACGTCCTGAGGACCAACGCCTAATACAGGCTCTCCCTCTAAGTACACAGCTACAACACCAGGCATATTGATATCGTATGTCTGATTCAATAACTGCTTAACAAGCTCAGGTCCACCCTCGCCCATCGCCATAGTACCAAGCGCACCATAACGAGTATGTGAGTCAGAACCAAGAATCATCTTACCGCCACCTGCAAGCATCTCTCTTGCAAACTGGTGAATAACAGCCTGATGAGGTGGTACATAAACTCCACCGTACTTCTTCGCACATGTAAGACCATACATATGGTCATCCTCGTTAATTGTTCCACCTACTGCACAAAGTGAGTTGTGGCAGTTTGTTAATACATAAGGAACTGGGAACTTAGTAAGTCCTGATGCACGAGCTGTCTGAATAATTCCAACGAAAGTAATATCATGAGATGTCAATTTATCGAACTTAATCTTCAGCTTATCCATGTTACCAGATGTATTGTGCTTTTCAAGAATTGAGTACGCAATCGTTTCCTTTGCTGCCTCCTGCTTATTTACATCTTTACCAGTCTTTGCCTTAATCGCTGCTACAGCCTCTGCATTATCTGCAACCAGCTCTGTACCGCCAACTAAGTAAACACCGCCGTCCATTAACTGAATCATGTTAACACCTATCCTTTCCATTTATATCACACGTATATTTGTATATTTATGCAAACTTATACTGTACAAAAATACTTCAAATCCTTATTAATATACTATAACATACAGCATTTATGCAACACCAAAATAACAGTTCAGACAAGAATTGAAATGCATTCAAAAAGGTGCTTGCACAATTTTGGGTGTGTTTCAATTCTTGAAGTGAGCGCCCCAAATGAGCAAAAGCAGCGACAAAGTAGCGACAAGCATCGTAAGATGCGTCTTTTGTGAATAGCGCTTCTGAACTAAACATGCCAAAATATTAGTTATTAATGCCAAAAAAAGGGAACATTTTTAAAATTATTGCCAGAATATGCACAAATTTGATATAGTTTCCATGCAACATATTATGTCAATATTATTCAAGAGCGCAATGAATAATCGTACTGTCTTGGGGGAGACAGTAATTAATTATGGAGGGTATTATATGAAAAAGAGTAAAGTATTCAAAAGAATATGCAGTTTTCTGTTATCCTTCCTGTTGATTCTTAGCAGTCTGTCTACAAACAGCATAACTGCTAACGCAGCAGGAATCGTTGATGGAACAACTGTTTCCACTCCTGAAAAGGGCACAACCTATGAGTTTGATTTTCAGCAAAATACAAACCTTGCCTCATCAGGAACCTACGGCTTACTTACCGTTGAAGGTGGAAGTAATTACAGACACCACGGTTCAGACCACGGTGTCGTAGGCAGCGTTACCTTTACCATTCAAGTCGCAGGTAACTGTAAGATTAGCATGGGTAGCTGCTGCTACACAGGCTCAAGCGACGTATTCAAGGTAAGCTCCCAGACAGGTGCCTTTGACGCAACCCAAAAGGCAGCTCGTACTGAAAAGTGCTGGAATGTGAATAACAACGGCGAAGGAGATACTGTTGATTTCTATTATGTTGGTGATGCGGGAAGTGTCAGCATCGAGAGTACAGGCTATGTTCCTCACATCATGGTAACACCTTTGGCTGATGACTATCAGCTTGCAAAATGGGCTCAGAAGAATTTCTCTTTAGATATTAACGGTACAACTGTATCTGTTACAGGTGCTGCATCTGATACAGACAAGGCTTCTATTTCAGGTGGCAACGCGTTATATCAGGGAACTACAGAAGGTATTGTTAGTGTTGATTTGGATGGAAAAACATTAACCGATGCTTTGTTATCAAATCTGAGTGACAATATCACAGCTAAGGTATCAGGCTATAACGTAGAAATCACATTTAACGACAGTGATGTGAAGCCAGCTTCCTTTACCTTAAACGTATATGACAGTGGCTTAAATGCTACTCCGGAGTTTGGAGAAACTACATTTTATAATTTTAGTGATGAATCTGTGATTCCAAAGGTATTTAAATATGGCGATTTCTTACAGACCATCACTTCAAGAGACGGTTTATTAACTGTTAATGGCGACGGAAAGCTTTACCACAATGGTGGTGAAATTGCTATCAAGGAAGGTATCAGCTTCTCTATCAAGGTACCGGGAAATGCTGATATATCTTTCCAGCAGTGCTTATATGGAAGTGGCGGTAACTTAGTAGTATCCGGTGTTCCAGAAGGAGCAACGGTATCTGCTGACAGCGTAGCTTTCAATGGTACAGCATGTAAAAACGAAGCTTCTATCCGTTATGAAGGACCTGCAACTACGCTCACCTTCTCTGTATCGGGCTCAGGCTATTTGCACGGCATGACAGTTACAACAGATGCCGAGCAAACAAGCGGTGGAGAAACAGGGGATGGCAATGAGGGTAATACAGATGTAACCCCTTCTGAGCCTACTGTAACAACAGGGAAGATTGATGTATGGGATATTGGCGCAAAGGCTGAAAGCGACTCTATCTATAACAACCTTATTACACAGGAAGCATGGGCTGCCACAGGCTTAGACCTTTCTACAAGTCTTGGCACAACTACTGTAACCTTTGGTGATGCACAGCTTGTTATCCAGAACGGCGATAAGATTTGCGGTTCTGTAGGACAGGATGCTTCTGCATCTAAGTACACTGTAATTTCGTATCCAGACGGCTATACTTCAACAGGTGTATGGCATACAAATGGTAAAGGTGGTACCGGCAGAAGATGCGTTATTTTAAATAATGTAAAAGCCGGCGACCGTGTCAGCGTATACATGGGTTCTCATACAGTAGAAGAGGATCAGCTTCATTTCATGTATATGGGTTCTAACGGTGCTCAAAATGATGGCACAGACGTATTGAATCGTAATAAGGATATGATTAACAATGGTGGTGTTCGCTATGATTTCGTAGCAAAATATGACGGCCAGTACAAGCTCTATGTAGACGCAACCACTAACCTTAAGCCGGTATGGCACAGAATCGTAAGAGTGCCTGCTGTCAATGTAACAGGTAATGTAGACCTGGGCAATACAGGTGTTGAGAGCTTCGGCATTAAGTTCATCAACAACACGACAGAAGAAGAAACTGTAGCTTCAGTAAATGGAACAAACTTTAGTGCAACCTTAACTCCGGGCTACGAGTATACCGCAGTTATGACAGGCGTTGTAGGCGTTTCCTTCACTTATGACAGCAAGAACATTTCCGTTACAGATGCTGCTGTCCTCAACGGTTTGAGCGGAGTTTCCTTCAAAGCAGAGAAAAAGGATGTCGCATTATTCAGCGGTTCCTTAACCGGCTTAGAAGGCTATGGTATGTCAAATGTAAAAGTTATCTTAGCTGCTGACCCTGCTTCTTTAAAGGAAGATATTACAGTTAAAATTGCCGAGGATATGACCTTTGCTGAATATATTGAACCAAACGTTACTTATACAATTACTTTAGTAAATGCAAATGACTATATGGTTGCTAACCCGACTGTAAATATTGCTGCTGATACACAGCAGAATATTATTGTGACAGCAAAGCCATGCTACAATGTAACAGGTACTTTCCTGAATGTTCCTGGCGACGTGGCAGTTACATCACTTACCTTTACTAATGTAGAAGACGGCTATACCTATACAGGTACCGTTTCAGGCAATGGCTATAGCGTAGCTTTAAGAGATGGTGCATACTCTACAACTGCTGTTGTAAACGGCTATAGCACAAGCACACATGTCATTGTAAACGGTGCTGAACAAACAAGAGATTTATTCTTTGTTTCAACAAGTGCAACTCCTGCTATTGCATGGGTAAGCGATATCTATGTTGGATACCCTGAGAAGGAAAATAACTACGATTCCGTTCGTGATGCTGTTGCTGCTTGTAAGGCTATGAATCCAACAAGCGAAGCGCAGAGAATTACTGTTCACATTGCACCTGGTGTATATCGTGAGCAGGTTATCGTAGAAGCTCCTTATGTTTCTTTTGTAAATGATGAACCTTCTAAGGAAGTAAAACTGACATGGTACTACGGTGTTGGCTACAAGTATTACAGTGCAGGTGCTAAGCAGTACTATGATGAAGAGCGTGCTTATGATAAGTACGAGAAAAATACTGTAACAAAATGGGGTTCTGCTACCTATATTAAGAGCACAGCTATCGGCTTTAGAGCAGAAAACATTACTTTTGAGACTTCCTTTAACAGATATCTCACAGAGGAAGAGTTAGCAGATGGTATCGAAGTAAGCGGCGAATCTACAGCATTTGTTCGTGAAAGAGGTGCAGATGTCACTACATCTGCAGCTAAGGAACGTGCTTCTGCCCTTGCTTTGGAAGCAAATCACTCTGAGTTCTACAACTGTAAGATTTTAGGCGGTCAGGACACTATGTATACAGGCGGCAATATCGTATGCTACCTGAAAGACTGCTTAATCGAAGGAAATACTGACTATATCTTTGGTGGCGGAAACATTGTATTCGATGAATGCGAGTTAAGCTTCTACGGCTTCTCAGATTCCAAGGCAGGTGGATATATCACTGCTGCCGCTGAGCCTTACCGCACAGGGTATATCTTCAACAACTGTACAGTTACTAAGAATACTGATACACAGTTTGGCACAGGCTATTTAGGCAGACCTTGGAGACAGCAGGCTACCGTATACTTTATCAATACAAAGCTTGCTGACAGCAGCTTAATCGATGCAAAGGGATGGACCTCTATGAGTGGTTCTACTCCTGAACTTGCAAGCTACACAGAATTTAATACTACATATATGGATGGCACACCAGTTGATACTTCATCAAGAACTGCAGGTACTGTTGTGACAGAGAATCCGATTCCTGATTTACGGACAGTATTCAGCAGCTGGGCTCCATACTACTATGGAATGGAGGAAGCTCCTGACGAAGACGAATCTTCTTCTGTTGAAGAAAGTTCTAGCGTAGAGGAATCTTCAAGTGAAGTTGAATCTTCTACTGAAGAAGAAAGCTCTACTGTTGAGGAATCCTCAAGTGAAGTTGAGTCTTCTACCGAGGAAGAAAGCTCTAGCGTAGAGGAGTCTTCAAGCGAAGTTGAATCTTCTACCGAAGAAGAAAGCTCTAGTAAAGAAGAATCTTCAGAGGTCGAATCTTCAAGTAAGCCTGCTGAAAGTCAGCCAAGTAAGAACGAAAGCTCTTCAAGCAAACCTTCTGCCGGCGCGAACAATCCAAGTACTCAGATTAAAGACGAGGATGTTCCACTTGCAGAATCAGCAGTTATTGTAGGTGAATACCTGAATGTAACCCTTTCTCAGGAGCAGATGGTATTAAGAATCCAGTTATTCGAGAAATATCATGGAATGAACCTCTCCGTACTTGCTCACTTAGGTAATGGCATCGGTTATACAATCGATACTGATTTCGTCGCAAGTATGACATCAGACGTTCAGCTTGGTGCTTCTCTCTCAGAGATTAGACAGTTTGCTCAAGGCTTTGCAACCTACCGTGTCATTCCAACACAGCCTCAGAAATTTGCTCGTAGCTTAACCATCAATGTACATGTTGGCGCAGAGCATATTGGCAAGACCGCATATATCTTCTCTCTCGACTCCTTAACAGGTCAGTTTGTAAGAAGAGATGTTGTAGCAGTAAGTGAAATCGGTAATGTTGCTTTAACAACAAACGAATTATCACAGATTATGGTTATGATTGAGAAATAAGAATTTATCATAATTTACCATAAAAACCTTTATAAAAGGGACATTGACTATACAGCCAATGTCCCTTTTGCTATTTCTTATATCATCATTCATTTAATCAGAAATTCTGTTTAATGTAAACTCATCTACGGTTCCCCAGCTCTTCGCGTTACACTTTATGCGTACACCGATTACAAGACTTCCATCCGTAACCTTGATTTCCGGAATAGTAGGTTTCTTCCAATCCACCCACGAAGTCATCATAAACGGATCTGTCAGCTCTTCTCCATTCACAATAGCATATAATTCCATCTCGGCATCCTCTGCCATATCTCCACCCTGGGCATAAGCAAATAACTGATAGGTTCCCGGCTCCAAATCTGTAAATTCCTGCTCGATTGAAAATTCCATATCAGAATCTGGTGAGAAGAAATGGAATGCAACCTCTCCAGTATAAGCATCATCTGCCTTCACCTGATAATCTGTTGGATTCACTTCTCCTGCATAAGTAACCTTCCACATAGAAGTATCTGCATCTTCAAAGCTTGGATTCTTAGCATGATTAATCATGATAACTTCCACCTGGCAGGTTACAGGTGTACCATCTTCAAGAGAACCATCAATCGTATAAACACCACCTACATTTGTATCAATTGCTGCAACCTGTGCCGCATCCCATGTAACTGGAACTTCTTTATTTTCAGAACGGTTGTTATAAATTACCGAAGCTGTTTTTGGAAGCTTAATTGTACCGCCTACATCACAGGCAGCATATATTGCTGGTATAGCATCAATTGCCAAAGGAGCAGTTGTACCATATTTTAAATACTTAAATACATTTAAAGAAGCAAGTGGATAACCATCAAAATCAAACATTGCCTGATTATCCCATGAACATCCACCATAGTACAAGCCAGCATCCTCTGGGTCATAATCAGCCGCATAACTACTTGCCCATCCGCTTCCGTACTTTTCCCAAATAGGAGAATTGTCCTGAGTTGCCTCACCAACTGGAATCCATGTACCTTCCCAGTAGAAGATACCAAGTACATTTGCTTCATGCGCCGCAGCACACACATCACGAATCATAGTTGCCTGACTTTGTACAGTTGCTGCATATCCATCCACCAAATCAGTGGTTCCAAGGAAACTATTTTCACATCCATCACCATCTTCAGATGTATAACAATAAGAGGTTTCTGCTATGACTACCTGCTTACCGTATTTCTCCTGAAGATTCTTAGCTACTTCCTGCATGTTCTCAAACGTACCATCCCAGAATGGATAGAAGGACAATGCAAAAATATCATAATCAACACCAAAGCTTGCCAAGCTCCATGCAATATCATCAATACCTTCTGGCTCATCAATTCTTGTATAATGAACAACAACCTTGATATCTCTTTCATAAGCTGCTGCTATTTCACGCACCGCAGCACTTCCTGATTTCAAAAGACTTGTCACATTAGGAATCATTGTTTCGTCAGACATACCATTGTTAATCTCATTACCAATCTGTACCATACCAATGTCAAGTCCCGCATCTAACATTTCTGTAAGGCTTTCTTTTGTGAAATCATACAGTGCGTCACATTTCTCATCAATAGTCATGCCTTGCCAAGCCTTTGGTGCATGCTGTCTTTTAGGATCCGCCCAGAAATCAGAGTAATGAAAATCGATACATACCTTCATACCGTATTGTGTTGCTCGTTTTCCAAGTTCAATCGCCGTTGCAACATCATTGTTTCCGCCACCATAGCCATTTCCATTTTCATCATATGGATTGTTCCATACACGAAGACGTATGTAGTTAACTCCCGACTGTGCTAATGTCTTGAAAACATCCTGTTCTTCACCTTCATAATTGTAATACTTTACACCACTATTTTCATTAACCAACACAGCAGACGCATCCATACCACGGATAAAATCATCCGAAATACCTTCTATCGGTTCCACATATATCTCAGCTTCTTCCGGTCCTGTCGGCATTTCAAAGATAACCGCCTTATCCTTACTATCTGCTCCGCATCCTGCTACTGTCAAAATACTAATTCCTGCACAGACAGATAACAATAACAATTTTTTCCATAACTTTTTCATCTATATTTCTCCCGTTAATTTGTCTTTTCTAAATACCAAAGCTGGCATGCACCGCCCCAGTATGTCCACTGCGCAATATTTCCACCGGCTTCTGTACTCCAATTGTATACATCCAAACATGAATTTCCACTAGTAATTGCAGTCTTAATTGCATACACTCCAGAGCTTACTTGCTCAATATAGAACTTCTGATTCGTTGCCCCGCTATATGTATATTGCAAAATATTAGCACCATCTGCCGTACTTTTTCCTGCAACATCAACTACCTTTGAGTATCCGCTGGCGCCTGTATAAATGCTATAGGTTCCATCACTATTTGCAACCAACTTAAACTTCTGTGCATCGCAACCATTGTAGCTCCACTGCTGAATATTGGCATTGTTAGCAGATGAACCATTCGCAACATCTAAGTACATACCACTATAGTAACTCTTAATGTAATAGGTTCCTTCTAAATCATCAGAATCACTCGAAGAACCTGAAGATGTCACACTGCTATTACCGCAGATATCATTAAATACATATAAAGAATTCATTGCAGTTCCATTGTTGTCAAACAATGTCATATTGTCCCAAGAGCTTCCCTGATCTGTTGTTGAAAAATGCTCTACCGTTGAATTATATAGCAATTCATAATTTCCGGAAGCAGAAGATGCCCATCCGGTACCATAGGTTCCCCATGCCGAGCTATCTGTTCCTACCCATGCAGGCTCCCAGTAGAAAGCGCCAAGTCCATATCCTGATACTGAATTGTTCACCGCTGCAATTCCTTTAAATACATCGTAAAGTGACTCTGCCTGTCCTGAAACACTGACATCATAATTAGAATATCTCATTGCAGAGCTATCACCTACGCTGTTTCCCGAACCATCTGCATCATTAAATGTATATGGATAAGCTGTTTCTGCAACCATTACTTTTTTATTATATGTTTTTGCTATATTAGTCAGAACAGTTGTCATGTCTGATACTGTTCCATCCCACATAGGGTAAAATGATGCTGCATAAACATCATAATCTACACCCATTTTATCAATCTGCTCCGCATACCATTCTCCGTTTGCAACCAATGACGTAAAATGTAATACCTTTAAGATATCCAGTCCATAAGTAGAATTGATGTCATCAATTGCATAACATCCCTGTTGCATCAACTCCGCAACTCCTGTACTAAAATCCCAAACATCATCAAATAATCCACCAACACCACACATAGCACCATTGGTCTCATTTCCAATCTGAACCATCTGTACATTAACACCATAGTTCAGTAATTCTGTTAATGAGTTATATGTAAAGTTGTAAATTGCATCTTTCTTATATGCAAGGCTGTAATTTGCCCATTCCTTTGGTGCATACTGCTTTGCAGGGTCACACCAAAAATCAGAGTAATGGAAGTCAATAAACACCTTCATACCTGCATCTGTTGCTCTCTTACCAAGAACCTTTGCATTATATAAATCACAGTTTCCGCCACCATATCCCTTATATGGCGAGCTAGAATCATAAGGATTATTCCAAATGCGGATTCTAACATAATTAACACCAGCCCCCGCAAGAATATCAAAAATATCTCCGCTTGTACCATCTAAATATTCATAAGTAACCCCACTATTTTCCAGTGCTGTAACTGCTGAAATATCTACACCACGAATAAAATCATCTGGTAAATTAGATATCTTAGATACACCCGAAATAGAAGTTGCAGCTTCTACTTCTCTCACACTTGTAGGAATACAGCCTATTACCAATGCTAACATCAGCATCAACGCTATTCCCATCTTACATAGTTTTTTCACCACTTTGTTCATAGTTAACCCTCCTATACTTACTATACCCAAAAGCTTGTTTTGTTGCGCATTTCATTGCGCACAAGTTTGTTTTGCGATAATTTCATTATAGGTAGCCCCTATTTTAAAATCAATTAACATAAAAACTAATGTTGTTTTAGAAAACATAGCAATTCTAACAAATTTTAATCATCTATGCGCAATTTTTGTTCCAACCCTTTGCGCAGCTTGATTCAGCTGAATTATCAAAACTATAACACCACTCTTTTTAGTACCCGTAGCTTTGCACCACCTCAAGATAAGGACTGTTTTGGATATCGTAGGGCGTTACCAAGAAGCCTCCGTCACTATCCAAATCAATCCCTATCTCCTGATATGCATGCCAAACCAAATGCGCACAATGAGTGCCTTTATCCTCTAATATGCCCGCGAACAAATAATAGGGAATATCCACCATATTCTCCATTGCATAATCCACTGCTTTCTGCACGGAATAGTACTTCCGATACTCTTCCTTTAACCGCAGCACCAAGAAGGACGGATACACCTCCCAGCCCTTCACATCACAAAGCTTAGTATTCGTCCCTAACATCACCGCTTCTAATATCAATTCTTCCTCTGCATCTACCACCAATCCTGCATGACCATTGCGCCAGCCTAAGAATCGAGAGTTCTTTGTCACAATAATATCCCCTGTTTGAACATCTGCTAATTGTGTTCCTTTGGTACGCTTTCCATTTTCATCTATTATATATTCGCAAATTGTTAAAGGTGTGGTTTGCACGCTCTCTATTAACACAGGTGCGAAGTATGCCTCCTGTAGTTCTAATATCCTTTGATAATCACCTTTTTCCAAAAGAGCTTTCATAACCTTCTCATTTACGCCTGTCTGCTCTGATAATATCTGTATATTCTCATCATCCAACGTGCGCCCCTTGAGTATAGAGTGTATGTTAACTCGCTCTATCTTTTGCATAATGTGCGTTCTTTCGATTGCTTCATTTATCCAATTCCAATAAAGTAAAACACTCATCATTAGTGCGATTATGAAAACACTTGCTATACGCTTTAGAGAATGCACCACAAAATCAACCTCTTTTTTGATAAAAATAAAAACAGGAAATGCTCTTACACATCTCCTGTCCTATTTTTTCCATAAAATGGTTAATTATTCTATTTCCACATGATCTAAGTGCCAAATTTCATCGACATATTCCTTGATGGTTCTGTCAGATGTAAACTTGCCTACATTTGCTACATTTAAGATAGCACTCTTTGCCCAGCCGCTTGTATTGCGGTAAGCCTTCTCCACTTCCTTATGTGCCTCTGCATAAGAGCGGAAGTCCTTCAAGATAAAGTAGCGGTCTGCCTTATCCGTACTCTGTGTGTTAAGAAGTGAATTATACAAACTTCTAAACAGTTCCTTATCCTTAGAGTAGCTTCCGTCAACAAGCTGGTCTACCACTCTCTTAATCTCAGCATCCTGATGATAGATATCCATTGGATTGTAGCCACCATAATTCTCATATCGGATTACCTCATCTGAGCTAAGACCAAAGATAAAGGCATGCTCTCTTCCGACCTCTTCTACGATTTCCACGTTTGCACCGTCCATTGTTCCAAGTGTCAGAGCACCATTTAACATGAACTTCATATTACCTGTACCACTTGCCTCTTTACTTGCAGTTGAAATCTGCTCTGAAATATCTGCTGCCGCAAATATCATCTCAGCATTGGATACTCGATAATTCTCGATAAAGACAACCTTAAGCTTTCCATTGATACTCTTATCATTATTCACAACATCTGCAACCGAATTAATCAGCTTAATGGTCAGCTTCGCATTCTTATAGCCTGCTGCCGCCTTTGCACCAAAGATAAAGGTTCTTGGATAGAAATCCATGGAAGGATTCGCCTTGAGCTGATTATACAGGTACATCACATGCAGGATATTCAACAGCTGTCTCTTATACTCATGCAATCTCTTAACCTGCACGTCAAAAATAGAATCCGGGCTAACCTCTACACCATTATGCTCTAAAATATACTTCGCAAGGCGCTCTTTATTCTGACGCTTAATCGCCATGAACTCCTTCTGCGCACTGATGTCATCTGCATACTTCTCAATGCCCTTAATCACAGGAAGGTCAACAATCCAGTCCTCGCCAACCTTATCTGTTACCCAGTCAGCTAACAGGGGATTACCATGCAATAAGAATCTTCTCTGAGTAATTCCGTTTGTCTTATTGTTAAATTTCTCAGGGAACAGCTCATAGAAATCCTTGAGCTCCTGCTTCTTTAAAATCTCTGTATGTAATCTGGCAACACCATTTACGGAATAGCCTGCTACAATGGCAAGATGTGCCATCTTCACCTGACCGTCACCGATAATCGCCATCTTCTTAATCTTATCTGCCGCATCCGGATAGGTATTTACAATATCAATGATAAATCTGCGGTTAATCTCTTCGATAATCTGATAAATACGAGGTAATAATCTTGAGAATAAATCAACCGGCCATTTCTCAAGAGCCTCTGACATAATTGTGTGATTGGTATATGCACAGGTTTTTGTGGTAATCTCCCATGCCTCATCCCACTCTAATCTGTATTCATCTAACAGAATTCTCATAAGCTCTGCAATCGCTACTGTCGGATGCGTATCGTTTAACTGGAAGGTTACCTTCTCATAGAACTTATGAATATCATCATGCTTAGACATATACTTCTCAACCGCTGTCTGTACCGATGCAGAAATAAAGAAATACTGCTGCTTCAAACGAAGCTCCTTACCTGCATAATGGTTATCATTTGGATATAATACCTCTACGATATTCTTAGCAAGATTGTTCTGCTCAACCGCCTTCTGGTAATCGCCCTTATCAAAGGAATCCAAGCTAAAGCAATCCATTGGCTGTGCATCCCAGATACGAAGGGTATTTACAATGCCATTGCCATAGCCTACGATTGGAAGGTCATACGGTATAGCCTTAACAGACTGATAATCCTCCTGATAGTAAATGTCTCTGCCGTCTTCCCACTTGGTGCAAACCTTTCCGCCAAACTTAATAATCTTGGTATACTCTGGTCTTCTAAGCTCAAAAGGATTGCCCTCTCTTAACCAGTCATCCGGTGCCTCTATCTGATAACCGTCACGAATCTCCTGCTTAAACATACCATAACGATAGCGGATACCACAGCCATATGCCGCATAGCCTAATGTTGCAAGGGAATCCAGGAAGCAAGCTGCCAATCGTCCCAGACCACCATTTCCAAGTGCTGCATCCGGCTCCTGATCCTCTACCATATTAATATCAAGACCAAGCTCTTCTAATGCTTCCGCAAACTCTTTATATGCCATCAGGTTAATCATGTTGTTACCAAGAGCACGCCCCATCAAGAACTCCATCGACATATAGTACACAATCTTAGGGTCCTCTTTATCATACGCTTCCTGTGTTGTAATCCAGTTATCTACTATCATATCCTTCACAGCATAGGATACCGCTTGGAATATCTGCTGTTCATTTGCCTCTTCCAGACTCTTTCTGTACAAGGTCTTGATATTGTACAAAACACTTCTTTTAAACATTTCTTTATCGATTTCAGGTTTTCTTATCATTGTGAACCACACCTTTCCGATGTCGTATACATAGTAACCAATTACGACACATTCATTTTTTATTTGTTTCGTGTTTTTTACTAAAAAAATAAGTTAATTCACTAATATTTATTTTATATTTGTTATTATTCTATATATTATACAATATTTTGTGATTATTTTAAATACTTTAGGATGCACAAAAAAGGAACCCGCAATATAAGGTTTTATATTACAAGTTCCATATATAATTTGGTGCTTTTTACCAACTCGCTATACAATTTGACGTAAATGTATGGATTCTTCGGTACAATTTTCTACCTCATATAAACCATTCTCTTCCATAGAATATGGTTTCTCAAAACGCACCCTTCCGCTTACCTCCAAGCCATCTACACAACGCGCATATACTGCCGGAATATGATGCGGATACACATCTCTTTGGGAAGGCTGTTCATCAAAGCAGCCCGACTGCTGGGTTCCTTGAGAACACATGGTAATATTGGCATCTTCCACAATAATATTGCGGATTCTTGCATCCTCCTCGCCGCCAAAGAAGATAGATGACTCTGCCTTCATATAGACATGGTCAAAGGTAATATTACGAATTGTTCCCGGGAATTTGTGCTCTGCATTTCGATAAGTAGCGTTAATAAACAACGGCTCACCGTTGCCCCACCATCTTGTCGGTCCATGCTCCCTCATACCATCTGCATATTTCAATACACTACCGGTAATATGATGAATATGAATATCTTCAATCGTCGCACCATCTCTTACCCAGATACCGATACCTCTTGAGCAATCCTTAATCACACAATCGCTCAAGATGACATTCCTGATATCGCCATGTGTTTCTGTTCCGATTTTCAAAGCAGAATCTCTGGAATAAAGCACACAGTTATTAATCACGATATTCTCACAGGTTCCGTATTTTGCCGCCATTGGCTTGGTTGTCTTGAGTACAATGGCATCATCACCTGTCTTAATCAGACAACCACTAATAATCACATCCTGACAGGTATCAGGGTCGATACCATCATTGTTTGCACCTCTGATGTCATTTAATATCTTGATATCCTGAATACGCACATGCTTACAGCCCGCCATATGTAAGGTCCAGAATGCCGCATCCTTTATCGTGATATCCTTGATTGTCAGATTGGTAACATCCTCCAAGAAGGTAGTTCTTGGTCTGAATGCTGCTACCTGCAAAGGACACTCATGAGCGCCGTTGTCTGCATTATCATCAATAAACACCTTATCACCCTGACCGTAGATGACACCCTCGCCTGAAATGGTAATATTCTCGGCATGACAAGCAAAGATAAAGCAGCCTCCATCCCAACCAGTACATTCGTTATCATCATCAAAGAGCTTCGCAAAGTCTAGGATATCCTCTTCCTGCAAGCTACTGATAAGAACTGCGCCCTTCTCCAAATGAAAATCAATATTGCTCTTTAACACAATCGTTCCGCTATAAAACTCGCCTGCCGGGATTACAACCTGTCCTCCCTGCTTTGAGGCTTCATCAATCGCCTGCTGAATCGCTGACGCATTGTTGGTCTTACCATCTGCAACTGCACCGTAATCTAATATATTATATGTATTTGCCATAAATTTGTAACCTACCCTTTCTCTATTTCTTCTATAAATCTTCAAGCCCCATTGAAAATACCATCGGCAATAACAGGAAATTCTCCTCTCCTGATAGCTCATGGTCAAAATGACTCTCAGGGTCTGCCTTTATCCATTCTTCAATCGCTCTTGACGGTTCGTTGCATTGAAGATTAATATGCGTAAACTGCTTCGGCTCCTCAAAATACGAGAATAATATATCCTCATGAAGTGCGATAAACTGATATCTATCACCCTCCAGTAAACCTTCATCTACAATCGCCTTATGATGGTAGACATAGGAAAACATCTTGTCCTCCTTGAGATACGCAATTCTTCCACGTCTAATCTTCTTCTCGTTACGTTTCCATTCATCTATACTCTCAGGTATCGCATGATAATAAATCGGATACATATATGCCCATGGTGTCATGCCCTCTCTCTCGGGCCATAATGCTAATAGCTTTGACAATTCAGGAAACAATTCTATTGGTGTTAACTCTTCCTCCAATGCTTCCATATAAAGGAAAAGCATATTTTCATGACGGTAAATTGCCACCGTAAGACATCTCTGTGATTTGATTGCTTCCTCAACCACCAGCTTGTCCTGCTTTAAAATATTTTCTAAATCACTATCATCTAAAATACACGCTCTGTAATTCTTTCTGTATATCATGCCATCCCTCCATACCTATGCTCTATCAATCCATACTTCTGCATCTGTATCCTTCTCCAACCTCTGTATCGCTCTTGCAATCTCACGTTCCCTTTGCTCCACATCCTCTATATCAAACAGGCGACGGTCTAGTGTCTTTAAATATTGATATCGAATCACATCCGCTTTTTTCACTCGATAATCCCTGCCATATAACCTCGGAATCGTCCATATCTCTCCTATGGAGAACATTTTCATTCTATTCTTCATCGAGATATCTTGTTCCATAGGCTGTCTTACCACCTCGTGAAAACTGTGTAATTCCAGTAATTGTTCCTTTTCAGCTCTACGTTCTTCAATCTCCTGTATACGTTCCTCATAAACAATCGCCCGATTCTGCGCTTGGTACTGTCGCTCCCACATCTGCTCCTCTTTGTAAGCTGTTACCTCTTGCTGCAATAGCTCCGACAAATCATGTGTAAAGCTACCATCTTCTCTCACCAGTAGCTCCACTAACGGATACTGCTTTTCTTTCAAGAATTCTCTTCCCTCTATCCGCAGCATCTTCTTTACCAAGAGACTATGCGTATCAATCTCTAGATATCTGACTTCACCCTCTAGCTTACTCACAAGATATTCAAAGGTTGTAAATCTTCTATTCTTATACTGCTCACGATATTTCAATATATAAATCGGCTGATATCCCAACATCTGTAGCGTCTCATATTCTTGCTCTAGCTTCTCAAGCTTTGGAATACTAGCAAGATATTTTACAGCAATCGCCGGATGCTCCTCTAACTCTATGACAAAGTCTAGACAAATCCCTTCCTCAGGAATAACATTCGATAAAATCTCCCTTTGGGGAAAGGATTGCTTTAGCAAATGGTAAATCTGCCTCTTTGCTACACAGTTCTTCTGGTCCCTGCTAAAATCACGAACAATACACTTGCTCCCCTCATGATGCTTAAAGAAAGGCTCCATAACTGGTCCTGCACATAGAATAAGCGGTTCTCCACAATCAGGACAGGTAAAGGCATTCTTCTGACTTTCCATGCGCATCTTCAGACGGTATTCTTCATGATAATTACCTGATATATCCTTTAATTCATAGGCAAACCAGCGTTTTCCTTCATAATATGCGCAGTCCTGAATTACCATATAGTTTCCTCCCCATTATATGCTATCCATATAAAGCATTTGAATTTATTCTCTTTTCCTAAATACATCCTGTGTTATTGCTAACCTGCCCGCTTCTATTTGATTGTACCAAAAAAGGACTCAAAAGTCTTTATTTTCTTGATTATTGAGCCCTTTACTTACTTTACATCATTTACTTCTTTATACGACACTTGATTATGTATTAGACGTAACCATCAATCACATTTCCCAATGGCTCATCTGCCCAATAAATAAAAATTTCGTCGTATTCTTGTGTACTATAGATTCCATTATGACCATAGCAACCAGGTTGTTCACTATAATATACGCCTTCCAATTTGTATTGAATCGAAATATATAGATACTTATCATCTGGCAAATTCTCTATCATGGATTTTATATTATGAATCTCAGCCTCTGACAATTCAGCCTTATCTAAAACCTCCCCAAAAAGCTCTTCATACTCTGAAACACTTATATATCTCAATCTTGGAGATGAATACTTTATTAGTCCTATATCCTCCATATTTGAACTAATCGGAATTTCACATAAATAGTTGAACTCAATATCTCTAGATTCGTAAAAAATACTATCATAGAAATATATACAAACAAATCCAATAACCAAAACCATAATAACCGATATCATCAGTATACCAATAAAAATTTTCTTTTTCACTTCATATCAGCCTTTCTATTAAATCAACAAAATATAAATGAACACCCGAATAGCAAAATCTAACTACATGTCCAATTCATTAAGATATTGCGTCAATTCATCACACTTAATCTCAAGGTATGCTTTTGTTATTCCTTTTTCATCATATATTGCTCTATGCCATCTATTATCATTTCTTGCAATAATTCTGAATCTGTCTGCCCCATCTGTATAAATGAAATAAATATAATATTGTTCATCAGCTCCACAATCGTCATCAATATAATGAATAAAGTAACTATGTTTTGCATTTTTCATTAAATTATATATATGTTCCCTTTGCTTGGAATCATCAATAATGATTTCTTCGTACTTTTGGGTTTCTCCAATATATTTATGAACAATTATTTTCTGCAAACATTCTATGTCTTG
>SVFJ01000002.1 GCA_015056925.1 Lachnospiraceae bacterium
GATTCTATGGCCATTCGGCCTGTATAATGTCTGACGACATTATACCATAATCACTTCCTGATTACGGCAGGTTCTATGGCCATTCGGCCTGTATAATGTCTGACGACATTATACCATAATCACTTCAATCACTTCGTGATTACGGCAGATTCTATGGCCATTCGGCCTGTATAATGTCTGACGACATTATACCATAAACTGTTCCATCATTCTTACCATGGTCTCTACCTGAGCCATCTGCTCTTCACTAACTGCGGCAGTCTCTTCCGAAGAAGCTGAGTTATTATTTACTACCTCTGAGATAGATACCATAGTCGAATTGATTTCCTGAATACGTGCAACCTCATCCTCTAAGAGACCTGAAATCGCATTCATCTTATCCGTTGCTTCCTTAGCATCCGCAAGAACCCTCTTCATATCCTCTGCGGTCTGTCCTGCAATATCAATGCCCTTATCTACCGCATTAACTGTAGCCTCTATTAATGTAGTAGTTTCCTTAGCAGCATTCGACGATTCCTCTGCCAGCTTTCTAATCTGGTCAGCAACAACCGCAAAGCCCTTACCTGCTTCTCCTGCTCTTGCCGCTTCAATGGAAGCATTGAGTGAAAGGAGATTTGTCTGCTCTGCAATATCTTCAATTGCACTGATAATGGTACTAATCTGCTCAGAGCACTTACTAATTTCACCAATAGCTGCTACCAGTTCATCCATCTTAGCATTACCTTCCATCAAGGTCTCTCCGGCTTTAGTAGAAAGTGCCACACTATCCATTGCCTCTTTTGCAGTGCTTTCTGTAACATCTGACATTTCCTGTACATTCTCTACTACAGAAGTAACCTGTGTCGCCTGTGCTGTGCATCCCTCTGCCAAATCCTGTGCTGCACATGCCAGCTGACTCGAACCGGCTTCAATCTGCTCTGTTACCGTCTTAATGGTTCCGATGGTTTCTCTCATCTTCTCGCCAATCTTAAGGAAGGATTCCTTAATCTCTGAGTACTCACCTACATATGCTTCATGCAAAGTAAAACGATAATTACCATTACCCATCTGTTCAAGAGTATTGGAAACCTCCTGTATAATGGAAAGCGTATTATTCTTCATAGTATCAATTGCGCTTACCATGGTACCGACTTCTGATTCATCTGCCTTTAAACTTAATTCCTGATTAAAATCACCTCTTGATATGTATACCATCTGCTCAGATACTTTTTTAATAGGTACCAACAGCTCTGTTTTTGCAAATTTAATAATAACCATAATCTGCCATAACAGTACCACCACAATAGCTGCAAATACAAGCATTGCAATACCCATAATTGCCATCATAACAGACTGCTCACCTGCCAGTCTTGCCTGAATCTGTTCAATGGTTGAATCTGTCATATTACTAATCTTCTCAACAGTTTCTTCATATTCAGTTCCAAACACATACCCTTGCGCTCCTGCAAAGTCACCTGCCTGTACACATGCCATAGCACTTTCCTCTAACGGAACCAATCCCTCTGACATACCTGCAATCTCATCAAGCAACGCCCATTCCTCTTTGGTAACATCCTTTTCACGAAGAATAGCCAACGCATTATCTCTATTCTTATCAACATTAAGCTCCTGCATATATAAATCATAATAATGTGTATTACCATCCACTGCATAGGACTGTACTGCAGCTGTCAATGCTTTGGACCCCAGTCGATATTGATTCAATGCCATCGTTACATCAAGCTGCTCCTGTGCTGCCGACGTAGTCATAGCACTGGTAATAAATGTCGTCAACAACATAATGATACCCACTATCACAATTGCAAAAATCTTCTTTACAATCTGTGTAAGCTGTGCCTCCTGCCCTATCACTTTCTTCGCGCTGTGTGCTTTCTCTTTCATAATCTCCATCTACCTTTCTTTTTGACACTACTTTAGTGTGCATTTTATCTATTTTAATCTTTTTTTGTAGATTCTTACTCAATAATATTATCACTTTTTACCGAAAACATCAATATTTTTCTGTTAATTATGTTTGTTTTGTTTAATTAAGTTATTCTTTTCTATTTTTATTAGTTTTTAATTGAATACTTTGTTTCTTTGTATTAAAATGTTATTAGATTATTTCATATTAATAAGAACATTTATAATTTGAGTGCCAGGCAGGCTGTCGCTGTATCGCATTCTAATTATGTTGTAACGGAGGAATTGCCATGAAAAAACTATCTTTTAAGAAAAGTCCCGGTTCTAATGCAGCCCACAAGGGACAAGCACTAAAGAATCTGACAATCAAACAAAAGCTCCTTAAAAGCTTTGGCAGAACTTTGGCTATGTTTGGCGTCACCGCCTTCTTCTTCCTTGGCGGACTCGTTTATGTAGGCTTACAGCTAGTAAATTTTCACAACTACAGCTATTCTTTATCCAGTCGCACACTGGATGCACAACGCTGTGTCCAGGAAGGTATCAAGTGTGTAAGTATTGCTATGGTTACAAATAAGATTAACACCATCAGTCAGTATCAAACACGTTCCAACGAGTTAATGACAGAGCTTGCTGACAATCTGGTAGTTATCCGCGATATGTACAAAGGCGATACAGCATTAATTGATGAAACCATTAGTATGCTGGAGGCTGCAGAAGTGCTTCGTCTGGAAATAGAGCATACTGCCATGACCGGTTCAAAGAGTGGTGCTACCACTCAATTCCTTGAAGTTTACACTCCTGCCATGATAGCCATTGAAGAAAACCTAAGTCTTCTGGTTCAGAATGCAGATGACAGTGCTGAAAAAACCTACAATGCAGCCCTCATGGCTGAAATTGCTATTTTTGTCATCGCCATCACTATTATTGCAGTAACCATCAGTCTTACACTGAAGACTGCATCTTCACTTACTAAGGCATTAACACTTCCTATTGAAGAGATTGAGAATGCTGCCAAGGATATGGCTGCCGGAAGTCTGAATGTTGACTTAACCTATGAAAGCGAAGACGAGCTTGGTATTCTTAGTAACGCCATGAAACAGCTCTGTGAAAATACAAAAGCCATCATCGAGGATATTGGCTATACCTTACAGGAATTGGGAACAGGCAACTTCCATGTCAAATCCAAATGTGTAGATAAATACGTTGGTGATTACGCACAGATTCTTGACTATATGAGAGTTATTCGGGATAACTTAAATGATACTCTGACCCGCATCAATCAGATGGCTGACCAGGTATCCGCAGGTTCTGACCAGCTTGCTACCAGTGCTCAGGCATTGGCAGAGGGTGCTACCGACCAGGCAAGTGCAGTCGAAGAATTAACTGCTACCGTAGAGGACGTAACTAATATTTCTGTTCAAAATGCTGAAGGCGCTGTTATGGCATATCAGAATATCGCTCGTGCTGTTGAAGAAGCCAATAAGAGTCAAGAAGACCTAAACAGCTTAACCGAAGCAATGAATTTGATTAACCAAACCTCAATAGAAATTGAAAAGATTATCGGTTCTATTGAAAAGATTGCCTCTCAGACCAACCTCCTGGCATTAAATGCTTCTATCGAAGCTGCAAGAGCCGGTGAGGCAGGTAGAGGATTTGCCGTTGTTGCTGACCAAATCGGCCAGTTAGCTGCTGACAGTGCCCGCTCTGCTGTAAGCACAAGAGCATTAATTGTAAAGAGTATGGAGGAAATCGGACACGGTACACAGATTACCGAAAAGACGGTAACTGCAATTCATGAAATTATTGCAAGCATGAATGAATTTGCTGAATCCACGAAGGCTGCAAGCGAAGCTTCTCAGAATCAGGCAAATATGTTCAAGCAGATAGAAATGGGTATTGAACAGATTTCCAGAGTTGTAGAGAACAATTCCGCTGCCGCACAGGAAACCTCCGCAACCAGCCAAGAGTTATCTGCACAGGCAGAAGGCTTAAAGGACGAAACAGATAGATTCCAGTTATTATCTTAAAAACTATAATTATATGTATCAAAAAAGCAGCTCACTGAGCTGCTTTTTCATGCATCGTTTACGATGCTATTTTAACCTAATATCGCCTTATCACTGACAAACGCCTCTCCACTTACCTCTTCAAACTTATGAAGTAAGTCTTCCACTGTCAGCTTCTTCTTCTCTTCTCCTCTGATGTCTAAGATAACCTTACCATCCATAAGCATGATTAATCGGTTACCATGAATAATCGCATCCTTCATATTATGAGTAATCATCAAAGTCGTAAGCTTATTCTGATTTACAATATATTCTGTCGTTTCAAGAACCTTCGCTGCCGTCTTAGGGTCAAGAGCTGCTGTATGCTCATCCAATAGGAGAAGCTTTGGCTTCTGCAAAGTAGCCATAAGCAGTGTCAATGCCTGACGCTGTCCACCTGATAATAAACCAACCTTAGAGGTAAGTCTGTTCTCAAGTCCCAAACCAAGAATCTTCAAAAGCTCCTTATACTCCTCACGTTCCTTCTGTGTAATACCTGAGCCAAGGAAACGTCTGCGTCCGCGACGCTTTGCCAATGCAAGATTCTCCTCGATGCCCATAGTAGCTGCTGTACCTGTCATAGGGTCCTGAAACACACGTCCCAAGAGTCTCGCACGCTTATGCTCCGGAAGACCGGTAACATCCTCACCATCAATCAGAATCTGTCCTGCATCTACCTGCCATACACCGGCAATCGCATTCAGCATGGTAGACTTACCTGCTCCGTTACCACCGATAACAGTAACAAAATCTCCATCCTCCAGGGTCAATGAGAAATCATCCAATGCAACCTTCTCATTTACAGTTCCCGCATTAAATACCTTTGTAATATTTCTAATCTCAAGCATTTGCAGAACCTCCCTTCTTTGACTTAGGCATAAGCTTCTTGCCATACTTGCCCTTCCAATATGGAGTCGCAAGGAAGATTGCTACAACAAGTGCTGATAAGAGCTTTAACAAGTCTGTATCCACACCAAGCCAGATAACTACCTGAAGTACCATATAGTAAATAATAGAACCACATGCTACACCAATCAGCTTAAATCCAAAGTTATGGAAGATACGGCTGAATACTGCCTCACCAACAATAACTGCTGCAAGACCAATAACAATCGCACCACGTCCCATATTAATATCAGCAAATCCCTGATACTGTGCCAGTAATGCACCTGAGAAACCAACCAAACCGTTAGAAATCATCAGTGCAAGCACCTTAGCAAAATCAGTGTTAATACCCTGAGCTCTTGCCATGTTACCGTTACAGCCTGTTGCACGAAGCGCACAGCCAATCTCTGTACCAAAGAACCAATATAAGAGTAATACCAGCAATACAATAATAACTGCCACGATAAAAATAGTATTCTCCAAAGGATTCGTATTCTTAATGTAACGTAAAGAAATCAATAAATCATACTTATCTACATTAATCGCCTGATTCGCCTTACCCATAATCTTAAGATTAATAGAATAAAGAGCAAGCTGTGTCAAAATACCTGAAAGAATCGGTGGAATTCCCATAAAAGTATGGAAAAGTCCTGTTACCAAGCCTGTCACCATACCGGCAAGTGTAGCTACCAGCATGGAAACAAATACATTGTGTCCTGAAAGCATCATCATGATGCAGACAGCACCACCTGTACATAAAGAACCGTCTACTGTCAAATCCGCAATATCCAAAATACGATAAGTAATGTAGATACCGATTGCCATGATACCCCAGATTAAGCCCTGAGCCATCGCACCCGGCATTGCATTAAACAAACTGAATATATTCATTACATCCTCCGCTTACTGAGCGATTGCTGTATATCCATCAGGAACCTTAACACCTAATGCTTCGCAATTCGCTGCGTTATACTTCTTGGTAAAGTTAGGTGCATACTCGATAGGCATTGTAGAGATATCTCCACCCTCTGCAAGAATCTTAGCTGCCATCTTACCTGTTGCTACACCTAAGTCATAATAGCTGATAGAAAGTGTTGCTACACCACAACCTGAACAAATACCTTCCTCACCTGCTACCACAGGAACACCTGCCGGAAGACAGATATTGTTAATAATCTCTGTGTTAGAAGCTACTGTATTATCTGTAGGAACATAGATAACATCTACTGCACCGGTTGCTGTAGTTACTACAGATGATAAATCGTTAGAATCAGAGAATGCATAATACTCACAAGCATAGCCCTTCTCCTCAAGGAACGTCTTAATCGTATCTACCTGATACTGTGAGTTAGCCTCTGCTGAGCAGTATAATAAACCAACTGTCTTAGCATCCGGGAAAAGCTCCTGTAACATATCTGCCTGACCATCAAGCGGTGCAAGGTCAGATGTACCTGAAATATTACCACCAACCGTGCCTGTAAATCCTTCAATCTCAAGAGCTACGCCGTACTCTGTTACTGATGTACCAAGAATCGGAATCTCATTGGTTCCTGCTGCTGCTGCCTGCAACGCAGGTGTTGCATTTGCAAGAATCAAATCTACATCGTTAGAAACGAAGCTGTTAATAATTGTAGAACATGTATTAGAATCACCCTGTGCGTTCTGCTCATCAAATGTAACCTTATCGCCTAACTCCTCTGTCAAGGCATCCTTAAATCCCTGTGTTGCTGCATCTAACGCTTCATGCTGTACTAACTGACAGATACCTACATTATATCCGTCACCCTTTGCATTCCCACATGCTGTTAAGCTACCAACCATAGCTAATGTTAATAATGTTGCCAAAAGTCTCTTTTTCATATAGTTTTCCTCCATAACGTAAATACTTTATGTATTCTGCTCTTTAAGATTATATAACTTTAACGTACTAAAGTCAATGGTATTCCCATCGGCATTATGCTACAATTCTGCACTACGAAACTATACTATTTCAACGAAAAGACGGCAGTCATTCAACTGCCGTCCTGTACCTTTCACTTTTCTTATATTTAAGATGGATATTAGAATCCGGTACAATTTGTTAATGTAGCACCCTTGATGTTATTAGAACCATCAACTGATGTACAATTAATCATAATTGCCTTAGCAAATGTAACTTCATAGCCTAAAGCAGAAGGGGTTCCTGTTAAAGGCCAGTTGAAATTGTACTTCTTGTTTGACTCTGCATAACAACCTGTCATAGTTACAACACCATTCTGATTATTACGGTCAAATCCTGTTTTATAATTTCCGATTGCTGTACAGTTTGTTAACTTATGCTCCAATGGGTCTAAGTGAGCTGCAACACCGTCAGTCTTATTATCAACACCACCGAGCTTGAAGCCATTACCATCACCATAGAGACCATTGCAGTAACCATTGTAATTCGCTGTACAATTTACAAACTCTACTGCCCCATGTGCTGCATATAAATCCCAGCCATCATCAACATTATAGCTTGCTGTACAGTTTTCAAAGTAGTTACCTACACCTGAGTGGAGCTTAACTGCATATCCGTCTGCATTCTCAGCACCATCATCACAATTGTGATGTGAATAGCAGTCATAGAACTTATTATAAGCACCGCCTTCACTTACCTGAATACCTGTATCTTCATTATAGCAGGTTTCTACATTCTTAAAGGTATTGTATGAACCTGTTACGTAAATACCGTTATCAGCTGCATTCTTGATTACAACATTCTCAATTGTACTTCCGTTTCCTGAGATAGTGATACCCTTTCCTGAGCTTCCGGATGTTGATGAGAAGTCAATTGTTGCACTATTCTTACCTGAAATATTAACACCTGCAGGAAGAGAAACTTTACCAGATGTAACTGTTCCGTTAATTACGATTGTATCACCACTTGAAGCCTGACTGATTGCAGACGAAAGTGATGTACCGCCACTCTTTACTTCAATTGTATTACCTGAGCTTGATGAACTGCCTGATGAGCTTGAACCTGAGCTGGATGACGAACCACATGATTCAAGAATCCATAACTGGCAGTTTCCTCCCCAGTATGACCACTGATTTACATTACCGCCATCACTTGTGCTCCAATTATATACATCAAGACACTTTGTATCAGCACTTGCTTTTGTTAATACTCCATAATATCCATCAGATGTCTTTACAAACTTAAACATCTGTGGTGAAAGTCCATTTGCAGACCAAACCTGAATATTGGTTCCGTCATTATTCTCGCCATTAGGAACATCCAGCATATAGCCTGTTCCATTCTTCAGTGTAACATAACCGCTTCCAACATTTGTTACATACCACTTCTGACCGCTTACGCCTGTTCCTGTTCCCTGCTCTACGTTTGCTCCGTCATAGCCTGAGTTATTTGTTACCTGAAGGTACTTCTGGCTATGTACATTCTTTAAGTAGTACCATCCGTCACTTACAGAAGCATAGTTTGTTACTGTAGTGCTTGAAGAAGATGATGAACTGCTTGAAGAGCTTGATGAGCTACTGCTTGAGCTTGATGAATCTACCTGAATCTTCCAAATATTAATTCCGCTGCCTGCAGAATACAGATATACATATCCGGCATTGCCTGAGTATGAATATGTTCCCTGTGAAGCAGATGCTCCTGCAGTGATAGTACCAAGCTTATTACCGCTTGCATCAGCTACTACCAAACTTCTGCTGCTGCTGCCTGAGCTCTTAAGTATAACCTTAATTGTATCTTTACCTGATACCGGAACCTTAACTGCTCTGTAAGATGTACTACCTGAACCACCTAATGCAAGGCAATATGTGTAAGCTGTTCCATCCACTGTAACACTGCTTGACTTTACTGACATTGTCTTTGAACTTGTGGCAATCAATGATAATCCGTCTACAGTAACTGTAGAACTGATTGTCCCAAGACTCTTGAAACCGGAATTTTTAAAATTCCATGATGTTGATGCTGCGCTTACCGGCATAGTAGACAAAAACATAACCGCTACCATGAAAAGTGCAGCCAAACGGAGACGTGTATGATTTTTGCGAATACAAAACTCCATTTTCTTTCCTCCTAACTCTTATATTATTCTAACTGGGGTTGTGTAAAGGTACAATTTTACTTTAGCATATCCTAAACCACTTTAATATTGACATAACTCCCTAAGTTTTATGTACATCATGCACAATCCTGTGTTCAATGTAAGAGTTTTCATATGTTTACTTTGTACATTTTTCATTTTTCACACATTTCAGCTTCCCTTCTAACTGCTTTTACCCTGTTTAACCTTCTTATTTTCAGAAATGTTATTTTTACAAATCCGGGTTTGTGGAGGTGTTCCCGGACGTTACTTTGTTCTTCGCCACAGAAGGAACTATGGTTTAACACAAAAGTAGGAGCTACAAGTAGAGGTTTTCTAAGCGTTTTTATATAAGTATTCTAAGACGTACGCAACCAGCCCATATTCGACGTCCATGCCTCAATATGGGCTTGCCGCCTTCATCCAAGCGGCGGCTTGCTATTAGCTCAAAAAACGCTAAGAAAAACTAGCTACTCTCCGCAATACTTTTGTTTATAAATCCATAGTTCATTCTTTACATGGCGAAGGACAAAGTAACTGTGCATACAGCAAATCCAGTTTTTTGACTAACTAGGCGCAATCCCTAACAGTTTTTGCCTGATTTACTAAAAAAAACACAAAGAAACTCTAACACTCTACGCCAGCTTTCTACATGAAATCATGAATATCTGTCACCTGTGTATATTTTAATGGTACTGAGTTGGCATAGCGAGACTCTAACTCACCCTAGTGCCAAGTTTTTGGAAACGAGTTGGCATAGAGAGACTCAAACTCGCCCCAGTGCCAACTTTTTGAAACCGAGTTGGCATAGCAAGACTCAAACTCATCCCAGTGCCAAGTTTTTGGAAACGAGTTGGCATAGAGAGACTCAAACTCGCCCCAGTGCCAACTTTTTGAAACCGAGTTGGCATAGAGAGGCTCGAACTCGCTCCAGTGCCAACTTTTTAAATAGCGCGAGTATAGAGCATAGAATTGTGACACATATCTTCAAAAAATATTACAATACAAATCTAATAGCCCAACTCCCCCCAATTTAGTTACGATACATAGGAACTCTGCCTGTTCTAGGAAGTTGACTTTATGTTTAAAAGCAAAAGTATTGCGAAGAGTATTAGATTTGGTTAATGTTTTTGGAGTAAATAGGGAAGCGCCGCTTGGACGAAGGCGCTAGGTGCATAGTGAGCCACGGACGGCGAATATGCACCGGTCCCGTATGTTTTGAAATGCTGAGATAAAAACATTTAGCAAATCTTTACTCGTAGCGTCTACTTTTGCGTTAAACATAATGGTTACTGACAGGAGCAGGCAGAGTGCCGTCCGTTAGCTCGACAAACCTAAATTAAAAAGGCATGTCGCATAAGCGACATGCCTCATAACCTCTCGGTATATACTTCTTATAAACCAGCCTGTGCTGCAACCTCTGCTGCGAAGTCGTCAACCTTCTTCTCGATACCTTCACCAGTCTCGAAACGAACGAACTTCTTAACAGATAAGTTAGCGCCGTTAGCCTTAGCAACTGACTCAACATACTGCTTAACAGTCTGCTTGCCATCTTCAGCCTTAACGTATACCTGCTCAAGTAAGCAAACTTCCTTTAACTCCTTAGCAAGACGTCCCTCTACAGCACCTGTGATAACCTTCTCAGGCTTACCAGCCATCTTAGGGTCATTAGCAATCTGAGCTGTAAGAATCTCTCTCTCGTGAGCCTTGTACTCCTCAGATACTTCATCTGTAGAAACATACTTTGGATTCAAAGCTGCAATCTGCATTGCAAGGTTAGCAAGAGCTTCCTTAACTGCATCATTAACAACATCTGTATCAGCCTCAACGATAACACCAATCTTACCGCCACCGTGTGTGTAAGATACAACACATCCGTTCTCAGCAACAACCTTCTCAAATCTTCTGATAGATAACTTCTCACCGATGAATGCAATCTTCTCAACTAAAGCTTCGTTAACAGTCTTAGTTGTATCTGCCTTCCAAGCCTCTGCAAGGAATGCATCAATATCAGCTGCATCTGTAGCAAGAGCCTGCTCAGCTACTGCTGTAACGAAGTTCTGGAACTCCTCGTTCTTAGCTACGAAGTCTGTCTCAGAGTTAACTTCTACAACTGCTGCAACCTTATCATTCTCAACAAGAACCTTACAAAGACCCTCAGCTGCGATTCTGCTTGCCTTCTTCTCAGCCTTAGCCTGTCCGTTCTTTCTTAAATACTCTACTGCTTCGTCCATGTTACCGTTAGTCTCGTTAAGAGCCTTCTTACAGTCCATCATACCTGCACCGGTAATCTCTCTTAATTCTTTTACCATTCCTGCTGTGATAGCCATATTCGTGTCCTCCGTCTTTATTCAATATCTATAATAGAATCCTATTAATTATGCCTCTGTAGCTTCCTCTACTGCTTCTTCCTCAGCTACGTCAACCATAACCTCACCCTGGTTAGCTTCGATAACTGCATCAGCCATAGCTGCAACGATTAACTTAACAGCTCTGATAGCGTCATCGTTACCCGGGATAACGTAATCTAACTCTTCTGGGTCACAGTTTGTATCAGCGATACCGATAAGCGGAATACCAAGTGTATGAGCCTCCTGTACGCAGATTCTCTCCTTCTTAGGGTCTACTACGAAGATAGCGTCAGGAATCTTCTTCATATCCTTGATACCACCGATATTCTTCTCAAGCTTCTCCCACTCCTTCTGAAGCTGAGCAACTTCCTTCTTAGGAAGAACATCAAATGTACCGTCCTGAGACATTGTCTCGATTTCCTTTAATCTGGCAATTCTGCTCTTGATTGTCTTGAAGTTAGTAAGCATACCACCTAACCATCTCTCGTTAACGTAGAACATACCGCAACGCTCTGCCTCTGTCTTAACAGCATCCTGAGCCTGCTTCTTTGTACCAACGAAAAGAATTGTACCTCCCTGAGCTGCGATATCAGAGATTGCCTTGTAAGCCTCGTCAACCTTACCTACAGACTTCTGTAAGTCGATGATATAGATACCATTTCTCTCTGTGAAGATGTATGGAGCCATCTTAGGGTTCCATCTTCTTGTCTGATGTCCAAAATGTACACCTGCTTCTAATAACTGCTTCATTGAAATAACGCTCATGTCTTACCTCCATTTTCTGCGGGTCTGCCGCCTCTTCCGCCTACGTCATCTTCATGTGCCACCCCGAGCGTCCGACCTAAGTCTAAATGGGGCAATGGGCCACAAATCAGCAAGCGTGAATATTGTTATATTGTATTTATTGTGTCTGCACGCAGTCACAACAGAGAAATTTTAACATAAAAAAACCTCTTGTGCAAGAGGTTTTTCATACATAATCCATATTTATTTCTACTTATGATAAGTTTACTTACCTGATAACCTTTCAGCTATCTCCATCCATGTGGAACCGGCCTCAATCTTCACCGTTCCGATGCGGATACGCTTATCATATCCATGCTGCATCAGATACGCATCAAACTCAGATGCATTATCAATCAGTCCTGCATTCTGCAGCTTTCTTGCCACAGTTCCCGAGCCGTCCCCCTTCACTACCTGAATAGTAACTGCCGCATCCACTGTCTGCTGTCCTGCATCTTCTGCACTCTCCTTTGCCGGCTCAGACACCTGTACTGATGAACTTTCTTCCGGCAAAGTTTCCTGTGTTACAGTTTCCTCCTCCGGCTCTTCTTCAATGCTTACTTCCTCTGCCACGCTTTCCTGCTCCGACTGCTGCTCTACTTCTTCTGTCTCAGACTCTGTCACTGTCATCACTTCCTCGCGCTCTATGACAGCAATACTTTCTTCTGTATCTCTTGTCTCTTCTATGGAATATTCTTCCTCAATGTCATCTATATGATTATCACTTACCGTACCCTGCGCAGCATTGGCATTCGATACCATCATCAAAATCATTGTTACAATGATTCCTGTTCCTAATCCACGCAGATAATATTTTAATCTTTCCTTCATATTAAACAGCCCCTTTAAACAAATTAATAACCAGCTTAACCTCTCCTACACCAAGTCCAAGCTCCTTGGCAATTGCCACACTGGACATTCCCTGCTTATGCATATCAAGGATTCTGTCGTTATTATTTGCTGCCGCTACATTTCTCTTCGCAGCAAGAGCCTGCTTACTCTCAGGCTTTTGTTCATTCTGCTTTGCCATGGAATTCTCAAGATTCACAGCCTGGGCTTCCTTCTTCACCGGTCTTTCCACCTTTGGTGCCTGCTGTGCAAAGGAATAAACCTCTACATTCTTCGATGCATCTGATGTTGCTGCCTGCGGTGCTATCGGCGGCACCGATATACTTGGTGCTGAAAGTTTCTTGAATTCAGGCTTGGTAAGCTCCGGCTGAATCATATCCAAAGTAATCCTCTGCTCCGTGGCCGGCTTTACTTCCTTCTTAACTACCGGCTTTGCTATCTTCTTCTCTGATACCGGTGCCTGTTCCGTCTTGGCTGCTTCCTTAACTACTTCCTTAACAGCCTCCTTCTCTACCGCCAGAGCATTCACTACGGCGCTTGCCGCACTTGCGGTCTCTTCTGCCACCTTCACCTGCTTGTCTACCTTCTTTGCAGTTTCTTTCAGATTCTCATGCTTGTCATTGAGCATATCATAGAGGAACATAACCTCCTGATGTGTCTTATTCATATCCGCAAGCACCGTCTCCGAATACTCGCTGATTGCCATAATCTTCTCATTGGAAATACGTTCCGATGCACGCTCCGTCTTCTCCACGGCATAGTTAAGAGTCTCGTCAACAACCTCCGAGACTCTGTCCTTTGCATCCTGCATTTCCTTATCTATCATCTGTCGAATCACCTCAGGGTCGACAGTTTCTTCTGTTCTTCTTGCCTTATCTCTCTTATCAGAAATCATAAAGCTTGCCATAAAGGCACCTACCCCAATTACAAATAAAGCAATCTCCATCCATTTCATAATAGTAACCCTTCACCTTTCTTAACCCTTATACTTAAAGCCTATACCTTCATGTCAAAGCCGCCTTCGGGTTTCTTTACAACTCTCCCCTCCGGCTCTGCATGCTTTCTGTTTCTGCCACCATCCCCCTGATAGCTTCCGTTTCCTTTTTCTTTGGCATCATGCTTCTTCTTCATAAACTCTGCATTGTCGGAATGCACCACCTGACGAGCCTTCTGAAACTCCTGCTTGACCTCCTGGGCAACTATCTGCCCCTGGTCCTGCACGCCCTTGTCTACCTGCCTCGTCTGCTGATGCAATACATCATGCGTGTTGGAAATCGTTCCATTTAAAACAATCGGACTAATCGCCATATACATCCTCCCCTAGATGAGATTCGTCGATGCAATATCCGCACCCTTTCTTACCAATCTGCAATATGTATATTCGCTCTTGACTGCCATATTAACACCTGAAATAGTTACCGCTACTCCCTGATACATAGTTCCTCTGACATTAATATGAGCATTCTCATCAAAGCGCATCATTTCGTCCATCTGTTCAATCTGTGCCAAATCAGCACCTATCTCACCTTGCAGCTGTACAGCCTGCTGCTGTATCGCCTTAAAATTCATAACCTGCTCTGTGGTAAGCTTATTACCTGCCTGAAGCTTCTGTGCCGTGGCCGCCATAATCTGTTTCATCTGACTTAATGACTTGGTCTTCTCCGCAACATCCTTCTGAAGCTGTGCATACTGCTTCTTTACCTCAGGGTCACTTCCTACCTCGAGGATTGTCGCTGCTCCCATGGCAGAGCCTGCATTCTTTACATTAATCTCCTTGCCTGCGATGACTCTTCCACCGGTAATCAGTCCCTTACCGGCTTCTGCATGAACAGACTCTCCTGCGTTAATCCTGGCATTCAATATCTGCTCTGCCTCAACAAATCCCTTTGCCGTAACCTCTGCTGCGGAAATAAACTTCGCAACAACATTACCGCCGGCAATCAGCTTGCCCTTGTTCTGACCATGCATACCTCTGGCAATAATAATATTACCACCTGCCTCAATGGTCGCTCCCTCTACTACACCTCTGACAAATACATTACCATCTGTCTTTATACTAAAGTTTTCACATACATTTCCATTTACTTCCACATTACCATTGTAATCAATATTACCGGTAGCGGGGTCCACGTTCTCTACCTGATACACATCCGCAACGAATACCGTATCATCTACAAGCGAAGCATGTCCGTCTACGTTACTCATCAACTGAAGTCCATCCTCAGAAATAATAAGATTACGTCCATGACTGAACTTTGCACGCTTAACCTCTCTTGCCGGAGACACAGTACCAAAAACATCGATACCGTCCTCTCCCCTCTCTTCCGGCTCTATCTCTGCAAGCACCTGTCCCTTTGTACACTTATGTAACGTATTCAGCTTAAAGAAATCCACACTTCCGTCTTCCTTTAACTCAGGTCTTGCCTTATTATTCGTATCAAAGTAATAATTAATTTTAGCATCTCTTCCCGCTGTTGGCAACTTTCCTTTTGCAATAATTACATCTGAGCAGTATTTTTTTTCACTCAGAACCCTCTCAATTGCATCTTCATCGATACCATACTTAATCTTCATATCGTCGAGCAGCTCTTTTACATATGCCGCAGTTAACGGCTTCCCCTCTGCTTCTCCCGGATAGAAACGAAGTACAGCACTCAGCTTATCCTCTGCAATAACAATGTTACACTTTTCATCTACTGTAGGAATCTTAATAGGACTCAGAAATAAAACTACATCCGTATCGCTTAACTGATAAAGGGCTGAATTAATCGCCATAGGGTCATACGTAACGCCCAGTCTGTCCAAATACTCTCTTAATTCTGCTACCCGAATTTTCTCTCCATCCTCCGTAGGTGGAATCAGTCGAATACTAACTCCTTTATCATTCTGCTCAATCTTAAAATATCCGTTCATCGTAGTCCTGCCTTTCCTACCTGTCTAAGATACCCACATAATTTCCCATCTTTGTCTTCATTTTCTGTAAAGCCTTCGTATGCAGCTGCGATACTCTTGACTCCGTTACCTCCAGCACATAGCTGATTTCCTTTAAGGTAAGCTCCTCATAGTAATATAGAAGAATTACCTTTTTTTCTTTCTCTGTTAAAAGCTCCAGTGCATCCTGCAATACATCCTTAAGCTCATTTTTCTCAATTACGCTCTCCGGCATCTCAAAGCCTGATGACATATTTCTGTCAGCAGGAATATCACTGCCCTGCTCCACGTATTCATTCAGAGAAATAATATTATTTACCTTCATCTGCGACTGCCATTCTAACAATTCGTCCCCGGTAATCCCCAGACGAACCGCTATCTCCTCATCTGTCGCTTCCCGTCCTGTTGCAGCCTCTATTTCTTTCATAACTGCGTCTATCTGCTTCTGGCGTTGCCTAATGGTTCTTGGAATCCAGTCCATTTTTCGAATCTGGTCTAATATCGCTCCTCGGATACGAAGACTGGCATAGGTCTCAAACTTAACCTCCTTTGACATATCAAATTTGTCAATGGCATCAATCAGTCCGAAGATTCCATAACTTACCATATCCTCATATTCCACATTATATCCAAGATACATGCTTAAACGTCCTGCAACCACCTTAACCAATGGTGCATACTCCAGAATTATTTTCTCTCTCAATTCTGATGTTTTCAGTTTGGCATAGTCTTCCCAAAGTTGTCTGCGTACTGCTTCGTTCATTCCTTACCCCCAATTTACAAGTAACACTTGCAGTATTTTGACGGATTACTTACATTTCCTCCGCCAAGTCTTCCTCACTGTATTCATCATCCCCCGCAAATTCTTCCTCTGCAAAGGTCTCCATGTCTGCTTCGGCTTCCTGCTTGACATCCTGTTCTTCCGTCACGGTCTCTTCAGCTTCATCCACAGCTTCTTCATCAGCTTCTTCTGTTTGGGTCACACGTTCTACCACATGACCGTTCTCATCTATAAAGAAGAAATTCTCATCCATTCCGATGACTCTTGGCTGAACATACTCATAAATGTATCTGATGACATCTCCGATAAAGTAAAAAATCAGCAGTACAATTAACAAGGTTATCAGCATGGTCAGAAAATCCGCACCCTTTGCAAACATAGCAATGGATGTGATTGCGCCTGCCAGCAGCATAAAAAATGGTGTAATCAGTTTTGCTTTTCTTGGTTTTCTCATTTGATTTATATTCCCCTTTTATAAATCTGTTCCTATTACCCTTATATCTTCTTCTCCGGCTTTCCGGCTGAACGAATAAAGAACTCTCCTGTCTCGGGATAGAACACAACCGTTCTACCATAGTTAAGTCCTGTGTCCTCAGCCAACAGCGGAATGCCCAGCTCCTTTAGCTTTTTCTTACTGGCCTCAACATTGCGTTCACCAACACGTACCATATCGCCCTTATTCTGAAATGCAAACATCTGCGCTCCTCCCGCAATCTTTGCTTCGAATCTGGACTTCAAACCACCTATGGCAACAATTTGGCGCACCAGCTCTTCGATTCCGGTATCTGCAAACTTCGGAATATTAGAGTTGTTGGCAATTTGTGTACTGTCAGGCAGCATAATGTGTGCAAGTCCGCCGACCTTAGCAATCGGGTCCCTGATGGCAATACCTACACACGACCCAAGTCCCAGAGTGGTAATTCCATCCGGACTTTTACATATATTTAAGTCGGCCATACCAACCTTTATAATCTCACTCATGGCTTTTGCCTCTCTTTATTGATAGAATTTCGCTTGTTATAGTCCCAATGCTCCCAATATCTTCGAGTAGGATTCCAAATCAGGCAGCAGGATGAAGTAGCCGTTAATCTCTACATCATCCGTAAACTGCGTCTGAATTAAGAGAATCTTATCTCCTATGATTCCAAATTCTATCGCGGGTACGCTTAAAATGGCATTTAACATATCAATGTTCAAATCCGGTACGGAAGGAAGCATTTTCAAATTAGTAAGGCTGGAAAGAGAATTCAAATAAGCGCCCGTAATAATATTCCCGATTTCCTTGATTGCAGATAATTCTATCTCACTCATTTCATCGGTCACTACCGGCACACCCATTATCTTCCCAACGAGGCTCCTTGCAGCATGCTGTTCTAAAACAAACATCATACTACCGGTAATCTCGCCCTCTACGGCAAGGTAAATACCTGCAACAATCTGCTCCTCACCACCCATAACTTCTCCGATTTCGTTAAAGTTTAACAGGCGGACCTGAGGTACCTTCATATCTACCTTACATTGCAACATCTGGGCAAGCGCCGTTGTAGCGTTGCCTGCCCCGATATTACCAAGCTCCTTTAATACATCAAAATATTCTTCCTGTACCCTTTCCAAACTCATATTACCTACCATGTTGCACCCCTTATTCTTTCTGTCTATACTTCGTTTTCAGCAAGTACTGCATGAATATCCAACAAAGAAATCAAGCGTCCGTCTGTCTTACCTACGCCCGAAAGGATTTTTGCCTTTTCATCCTTGTCATAAGTAATCTTTTCAATGTGTTCCTCATCCAGAGTAACAACTTCCTTTACCTCATCCACTAACACGCCAACCGAATCATGCTGGTCGAGCTTTAAAATAATAATACGTGTCTTTTTGGTAATTTCATCTGCATCCAAATCCATTTTCATACGAAGGCTGATAATCGGAATAACCTCTCCACGAAGATTGATTACACCCTTGATATATCCTGCCACCTTAGGTACTCTGGTTATCTTCTGCATTCTTACAATGTTATAAATATACTTAATGTCGATTCCGTACTGTTCCTCTCCCAGCTGAATTACGATATACTGGGTTGTATCATATTCCTTTGGCTGATTCAGACTCTCTAAACGGCTCTGATCATCCATTACCTTTAATTCATCCATGTTAATCCTCCAATCATACACTTGTCTGTGTTGAAATCCCGGTTAAATCAATGTGTTTGCATCAATAATTAACGCAACTTCACCATCACCTAAGATAGTTGCACCACTGATAATCTTTGGTACCTTAATAAACTTGCCAAGAGACTTAATAACGATTTCCTGCTGTCCCATCAGCTCATCTACTACAAGACCTGCCTGCTGGTCACCCTTCTTAACAATGATAACTGTCATCTCATCCGTCTCAGCTACCTTAGATTCGATTTCAAGAATCTGGTTCAAACGAACGATTGGAATAACTGTTCCTCTTAAATGAATTACTTCTTTATTCTGTACAAGCTTAATATCCTCTGGCATAACCGCCTCGATGGTCTGGATGGAATTCAATGCAATCGCATATTTCTCATCACCGATAACAACCATCAATGCCTGAATAATCGCAAGAGTTAACGGAAGTCTTACAATAAAGGTTGTTCCCTCACCAAGCTTTGTCTTAACCTCTACCTCACCGCTTAAGGATTCAATCTTAGACTTAACAACGTCAAGACCTACACCACGTCCGGAAACATCTGTAACCTTCTTTGCAGTAGAGAAACTTGGAAGGAATAACAAATCGATGATTTCCTTCTCACTCATAGCATCTGCCTGCTCCTGAGTTAAGGTTCCGCGCTCAATCGCCTTATTCTTAACTGCCTCTGTATTGATTCCGCCACCATCATCCCTAACCTCGATGACTACGTTATTACCATCCTGATAAGCATCAAGGAAGATAGAACCAACCTCCGGCTTTCCATTCTTTACTCTGACATCATTTGGCTCAAGTCCGTGGTCTGCAGAGTTTCTTAACATATGCATCAAAGGGTCTCCGATTTCATCAACCACGGTCCTGTCAAGCTCTGTGTCCTCACCTGACATATAGAGCTCCATTTTCTTTCCAAGACTCTTAGAAAGGTCTCTAATCATTCTTGGGAATTTATTTACAATACTCTCGATAGGCACCATTCGAACCTTCATAACAGACTCATGAAGATTGGTGGTTACGCTCTCAAGATATTCAATCTGCTCATTTACAGCTGAATTATTCTCACTACCTTCAGATGCATTTCCTGTTGCTGCAACCAAAGAGTTCTTCGCAATAATCAACTCACTGACAAGATTCATCAAAACATCGAGCTTTTCAATATCTACTCTGACTGTTCTGTTCACAATCGGCTTCGAAACTGCCTTCTTATCCTGCTTAGGCTGCGCTGCCGGTACTGCCTTTGCGGCACCTGACACAGGAGCTTCCGGCTTACTTTCTTCTTTCACCTCAGCCTCTTCTGCCTCATCAGCTGCTGCCGGCTGATACTCATCACAAAGAGCTGCATGAATCTCCGATACACTCTTTACTGCAGCAATGATTTCGTCTCTTGTACTCTTTGAAACAAAAATCATACTAAAAGTAAGTTCAAACTTCTCATCCTCAATATCCTGTGTGGTAGGATTAGAAGCAATAATCTCACCATGCTTTTCCAAAGCCTTGAAAACAAGGAATGCTCTTGCCGCCTTTAATACGCAAGACTCCTCTACATAGACTGTAATGCCATATACCTTAAATTCTTCCTCGTATGCCTTCTTAATCAAGTTCTGTTCGGTATCTGTAATGGTAATTTCAGACCACTTAGCACCCTCTGCCGATTCTGCCTTTACCTCTGCCTTTGGCGCATCTGCCTTTGGTGCCTCTGCCTTTGCTTCACCATTCATAATTACATTCAATGCCTTAATGATATCCTCATTATCATTGGTTCCTTCATCCGATGTCTGCTGAATATTACCTACATATTCCTCTAATGCATCAAGACACTGGAATAAAATATCAATCATTTCAGGCTGTACTTTGATTGTTCCGTTACGAACCTCTGAGAACACGTTCTCCATATCATGAGTCAGCGCCTGTAAACGCTTAAAGCCCATTGTTCCTGCCATTCCCTTTAAGGAATGAGCTGCTCTGAATATCTCATTAATAGTATCCATATTCTCCGGATCCTGCTCAAGGTCCAGAATCTGAGTATTCAGGTTCTGTAAATGTTCTTTTGTTTCATCAAGGAAAATTTCCAGATATTGACTTGTATCCATGCTACTTGACCCCCACATTCATTATAATTTCCTGGGCCACGTCATCTAAGCCGGTTACCTGATTCACCAATCCCGTAGCTGCTATACTTTTCGGCATTCCATAAACGGTTGAAGATGCTTCATCCTGTGCAATGACGTGTACTTTTTTTGCAGTTTCCAAATTCACGATTCCCTTGGTTCCGTCAGCTCCCATTCCGGTCAACACTACACATACAATCTGTGAATAATTTGACTTCATCAAAGACTCATACATGTAATTCGCGCAAGGTTTTACGCCCTCTCTCGGCGGCTCATCGGAATAACTGATAACTGACTTGCCATTCTTCTGAATGACATTCATATGTAAGCCACCCTGTGCAATATAGACTTGTCCGTTCTCTAATACATCCCCTTCTTCCGCTTCCTTTACAGCTATCTTACTAAGCGTATTCAATCTGTCCGCAAGAGAACGAGTAAAGCCTTTCGGCATGTGCTGAACAATGAGGACCGGTGCTGCCAGTTCTGCCGGCAATCTCGGCACTACACTCTGTAATGCCTTTGGACCACCTGTAGAACATGCGATTGCTACTACCTTCTGACCACCGCTTCCACTTGCAGGTGCACTCTTTCGCACAATATCTACAAGCTTTCTGGTTTGTTCCTCCTGCTTCTTTCTGCTCTCCGGTGTTCCTGCCATCACATTGGTCTGCCGGCTGTCTGTGACTGCCTGTAACAGTTCAATGAACCGCTGTTTGAAGTTGTCAGTTCTAAGGAATGCAATGTTATTAGGCTTTTCAATAAAATCTATTGCGCCTAATTCCAATGCCTCCATGGTAACTGCCGCACCTTCCTTAGTATCCGTACTTGCCATCATAATCTTGGCACGGATTCTGTCCTTCTGAAGCATTCTAAGAAGCTGGATTCCATTAATCTTCGGCATATTAACGTCCAGAACCACACCATCATACTGTTTTTCTTTCAGTAATTTGTATGCAGCCTCTCCGTCAAAAGCAATATCTTCTACCTGGAATCGCTCATCTGAATTGATTATATCACACATAACTCTTCTCATGAGTGCAGAGTCATCAACTACCAATATTTTTTTCTTAATTTTTAAGGAATTTCTTGAAATTGTCATACTTTTATTCAACCTTTTCCATTTTTTCTAATTTTGCGTTCCTCGTCGAATATATATTTTATAATCTCTTCGCGTGTTGTTGCATCAATTGCCAGGAACTTTACACGTGTCTCATATTCACCGTTCTTACGCGGCATCTCCTTAGATGACACTACTCTTGCTGCCATCCTGAAGGTTCTCTTCTTATCTTCTATCGGAAGTCTGAACCTCATATATACCAGGTCCCCCGTCTGATATTCCTGCTTGGATACCACACGAAGCCCGCCGCCGCTGATATCTACAACAATGCCCGGATTCATGTTGGTATCAGAAACCAGATGCTCAAGCCCCTTACAAATCGTCTCAGCTTCTTCTTTACTAATCACCCTTATGCCGGATTCCAGTACACAGTTGAAACGATAATACTCACGTCTTTGGTACTTACGCAAATCACTGATAACCTCGGTAACCAATACGTAATTGTTCTGAAGCTTCTGTCTGTCAAGAATCCTCACATTTGCCTGCACCATTCCTGCCTTGGAAAAGAAGCATACGTCATACTCACCGTCTACCGGAAGCAGTACCAGCTTGGTCTTGTCCATCGGCATGGCAAGCATCACCTTACCATCCTGCCCAATGTCAAACACCTCAGACTGATAAGTCCTGATTCCCTGAGTTCCGTCAGGAAGCGTTACCTCCTCAACCGACCTCATCTCCAGCTTATCTCCCGGTGTGATATACCTTCCAATCATGTTTTCCTCCTGTGCAGTGCGTTTTAGTAAGCTGCCTATACCCATATATCATCCCTCTTTTCTTACTCTCTTTCAGAGCCATTCGTTAACCCATCTTTTTGTTACCCGCTACGATATGCGAGAAAAATGCCGCCATTCCCCTCTTGGATAAAGATTTATCATACTCCTTATCCATCAGTGCGTATGCCATCTTTTCAAATGCCTTGGTAGACTTTGCATTTGGGCTCTGCATACTTACCGGCATCTGCTGCATTACTGCATTGGAAAGATGCGAATCATTCGGTATTGCTCCAAGGAAAGAAACCGGAAGCTTCAGATAGCGATTCACTACCGAGCTTAGCTTGTTATACATCAAATCTCCCTCTGCCTCATTCTCTACCTTATTGGCAATCACCTTAATCTTGGAATCCTCTCTGGAGAACCTTGGATGAGTATTCAATGCCTTTAAAAGCGAATACGAATCCGTGATGGAAGTCGGCTCCGGTGTTGCTACCACCAGAATCTCACCACTTGCTACCAAAAAGTCCAAGACCGCATCCGAAATACCTGCTCCCGTATCAATGATAATGATATCTGCAATCGCATCCAGCTTTGCAAGATTCTGGATAATATAGCTCAAATAATCCTTACCCAGATTCGACATACCTGCAATTCCCGAACCACCTGAAATAAATCCGATATCCATCGGTCCCCAGGTAATAATATCTGTAATACTCTTTCCCTGATATATCAGGTCACACAGATTATGCTTTGGAACCGCACCAAACATAATCTCTATATTTGCCAAGCCAAAGTCTGCATCCAAAATGATGACACGCTGTCCCATTTTCTTAAACTGGCACGCCAGATTAATCGACACATTTGACTTTCCTACGCCACCCTTTCCGCTTGTTACCGTAATAATACGTGCAAGAGGTCTTTGTACCGGATTCATTTTAATTACATTTCTGAGCTGTTCTGCCTGGTCCATATATAACACCCCCTTCTGATTATCTCTTACCGCCAAGTAACTGCTTTACCGTCGCTTGCGGATTGAAATACTCAATATCATCAGGAACATTCTGTCCACATGTTACATAGGATAGGGCTGCTCCGGTATATAGCTTCAAGTTATAAATATTTCCGAGTGTTGATGTCTCGTCCAGCTTCGTAAAGATAAGCTTGTAGTCTACAAGCTCCTTATAGGTATCTGCAATCTTCATCAAATCACGATACTTTGTAGATGCTGAAAGAACTAAGAAAATCTCCTTTGGTGCCTGAGTTTCTACCGATGTAATCAGCTCACTCATGCTCTCTCTCTGTGCTTCGTTATTAGGAGAGTGTCCTGTTGTATCAACAATAATATAATCATAGTCACTAAAATCAGCGATTGCCGATGTAATCTCCTGTGCAGAGTACACTACTCTGAACGGAACCTCTAAGATATTCGCATAGGTTCTAAGCTGCTCTGCCGCTGCAATTCTGTAAGTATCTGCGGTAAGAAGCGCTACCTTTTTCTTCTGCTCAATACGGAAGGTTGATGCAATCTTAGCAATAGTCGTTGTCTTACCAACACCTGTAGGTCCTACAAAGAAGATTACCTTTGGCCCCTCCTTTGCTGGCTCAATAACATGTGCCTTACCAAGCTTTAAAATCATTCTCTGATAAATCTCTGAAAGCATGTAGTCAAGTGTTACATCCGGCTTACAGCTCTTCTCGATTTCATCAATGATTTCATTGGCATACTTCTCATGTACCTCGTTGTCAATCATCTTATTATAGAGAAGTCTAAGGAAGTTCATTCTGGTCTGCTCTTCCTCCGCTTTCTGCTTTTCCTCTTCCTTTATCTGCTCTGCCGCAGCCTTTTCCTCCTGCTGGGAAAGCTGCTTCTCAAGAAGCGACTGTAATGTATCCAGCTTCTTCTCTAACACATTACCTGTAGGTACCTCTGTCAAAGGATTTTCCTGCAGCTCATCTGCAATCGCCTTCTCCTTTGACTGAACCTTAACCTGTGGCTTTGCCTGTGGCTGCTTCTTTGCTTCAGGCGGGAATGCCGCTAATACCTCTGCCACTGTCTGTCCCATTGCTCTCGCTTCCTGTAATACCGGTGCATCCGCAAGCTCTAATTCTGCTTCCTTAGGCTGCTTCATCGGAATAATCTTTCCCTGTCCTACAGCCACATCCACAGAAGCTGTTGTCTTTGCAGCAGCAGTCTGTGTTGCCGCCTGTGCTGCAAAGCCATATCTTTCATTCTCTTCTTCCTTTGCTACGGTTACTTCCACCTTACTTCCCATGAAGATACCAAGCAGTCCCTTTGCTTTGACTGTCTTAACATTCATCTCCACGATTCCTTCACCTAATTCTTTTTTTGCACTCTCCAGCGCTTCCTCTTTTGTTCTTCCTTGAAATTTCTTAATAATCATTATGCCGTCACCATTCCCACTGATTGTAATACTACGTTTGCGTCAATTTCATTATAAGACACTACTATGAGGTCTTTATAATAATCCTCCGTCAATTGCTTGAAATAGGTTCTCACAATTGGCGCTGTGATAATAATCGGATTCTTTCCAAGCTTTTCTAACTTAGAAACCTCCGTTTCGACAGATGCGATAATCTGCTTCGTCTTGTCCGGGTCGAGCGTTAAGTATGCCCCCTGCTCCGTCTGCTTTACACTTCCCATAATCTCCTGCTCCAGCTTCGGGTCCAAGGTTACAACACTTGCCGTCTCATTCATCGGAAAATACTTATTAGATATCGCCCTTTTCAGGCTCTGTCGTACATATTCTGTCAGGATATCCGTATCCCTTGTTGTGGTGGCTCTGTCAGCCAGCGTTTCAAAGATGGAAACAAGGTCTCTGACGGATATTCCTTCTTTTAAGAGATTCTGCAATACCTTTTGGATATCGCCAAGGCCAAGAAGCTTTGGAATAAGCTCGTCCACCAGTGCCGGATGAGCTTCCTTGACATTGTTGACAAGATTCTGTACATCCTGTCTTGTAAGAAGGTCTGCAAGATACTGTCTGATAATCTCTGTCAAATGAGTCGCGATGATAGATGGCGGGTCTACTACGGTATAACCAACGCTCTCTGCACGCTCTCTCTGGCTCTCTGTAATCCAGATAGCCGGTAGATGGAAGGATGGTTCAAAGGTTGGAATACCTGAGATTTCCTCCTCTACAAAGCCCGGATTCATCGCCATATAGTGGTCAAACAGGATTTCTCCCTCACTAACCTGTATGCCCTTTATCTTAATAATGTATTGATTCGGATTTAACTGAATATTATCTCGTAATCGGATAATCGGAACTACCGTACCAAGCTCTAAGGCTATCTGCCTACGAATCATTACCACTCGGTCAAGTAAGTCACCACCCTGATTCACATCAGCCAGCGGAATAATACCGTAACCAAACTCTAACTCGATTGGGTCAACCTGTAGTAACGAATTGACATTTTCCGGTCTTCTGATTTCGTCTGCACTTTCCTCGTCCATATCCACCGCACTTTCTATCTGCGCTTCCTCTATCGTATTGGCAATCACTCTTCCGCATACAATGAAGATTGCGCCAAGCGGAAGGAAAATCAGATTATTCAAAGGTGTTACCACACCTAATGCAACAATGGTTGCACCTACCATATACATAACCTTTGGAAGTCCAAAGAGCTGTTTGACCAATACGGAACCAAAATCTGCATCCTTTGAGCCCTTCGTTACCAGAATACCTGTCGAAAGAGAAATCAATAACGAAGGAATCTGGCTTACCAGACCATCACCGATGGTAAGGATAACATACTTATCAAGTGCTGCACCAAAGTCCATTCCACGGCTAATCATACCCATACACAAACCACCGATAATATTAACGACTGTAATAATAAGACCAGCTACTGCATCTCCCTTAACATACTTCACAGCACCATCCATAGAACCAAAGAAGCTTGCTTCCTGCTGAAGCTTCTCTCTTCTTTCCTTTGCCTGTGCATCGTTAATAGCACCTGTATTTAAGTCTGCATCAATCGCCATCTGCTTACCGGGCATCGCATCCAAGGTAAATCTCGCTGTTACCTCAGCTACTCGCTCAGAACCCTTATTGATAACGATGAACTGAATCAGAATCAAAATAATAAATACGATGGTTCCGATTACCAAATCACCGCCGCCTACGAATTCACCGAAGGTAGCAACTACGTTACCCGGGTCACCGGTTGATAAAATCAATCGTGTTGATGATACGTTCAACGCAATTCTAAAAATTGTTGTGAACAAAAGAATGGTCGGATAAAAGGACAAATCCAAAACCTCTTTTGTAAACATGGTGGTGAACATGATTGTAAATGCAATCGCTATATTCACCGCAAGCAGGATATCCAACAGCAAGCTGTTAATCGGTACAATTAACATTACAAACGCCGCCAGGATATACAACGCAACTCCTATGTCTGCCTTCTTCATGTGTTACTCCCCCTTCAAGCTACATTTTCCCCTGCATTTTGTATACCATTGCCAGAACCTCTGCCACCGCCTGATACAGCTCCGGCGGTACCTCCTGACCTATCTCTACATTGGCATACAGCATTCTCGCCAATGGCTTGTTTTCTACTATCTCTATCTTATTCTCTCTGGCAACCGCCTTAATCTTCTGTGCCAGATAATCCGCACCCTTTGCTACTACGATAGGTGCTGCATTCTCCTCAGGAGAATACTTAATCGCTACCGCAAAGTGCGTCGGGTTTGTGATAACTACATCCGCCTTGGTCAAATCCTGCATCATTCTCCTTTGAGATACCTCTCTCATCTTCTGCCTGATTTTACCCTTAATCTGCGGGTCTCCTTCTGCATTTTTATATTCATCCTTTACTTCCTGCTTTGTCATCTTGATTTCCTGATTAAACTTATGCTTCTGATAAGCAAAATCCGCAAATGCAATAACCAGAAAGAAAAGAGATACTTTCAATCCTACATTGATTACGACATCTCCGATTAAGGCAATTGCCTGTGTCAGCGGAATATCGTAAAGGTTAAATAAATAACCGCTCTTATCCTTAACTTCATCGTAAACCACAAATGAAATCAATATAATTTTAAAAATCGACTTTACCAGCTCCATAATCTTTTCTGCTGAAAAAAGTCTTTTCATTCCCGATACGGGATTTAATTTATTAAACTTGGGCTGTAAGGGCTTTGTTGATACCTTAAACTTAAACTGCATCATATTAACCCCAAATGCAATGACGATGCCGATTGCAAAGAACGGTAACACCAAAATCAGCATATTAACCATTACACCACGGAATAAAATTCCGTATTGCTCCACAAGGGTATACCCCTCATATCTGGTTGTAAGACGCGGCATCTTTTCATATACCGTATGAAACAACCCCATAAATCTTTCTCCCATGCTTCCCACCCAGAACTTGAGGATAAGAAACAGCATAATCAATTCAACACCGCTGGAAAGCTCCTTACTTTTGGCAACTTTACCATCCTTACGGGTGTCCTCTTTCTTTTTGGCGGTAGGCTCTTCTGTTTTCTCACCGCCGGGTCCTTCCTTTGCGAAGAACTGCAAGTCTAACTCTAAAATCACATCATGCCCTCCACAACAGAAACCATCATTTGCTGCATCTGCGCTGTGATAAAATCACAAATACTTGGCAGCATTCCTATTACTACAAATAAAACAACCAAGCCTGCCAACAGCTTCAACTGAATACCAACAGAAAACATATTCATCTGTGGTGCAAGCTTTGCCAAAAGACCAAGCACGATATTCATCAGTGTGATACATGCAAATACCGGAAGACAGATACGAAAACCAATAATAATATACTCTGCCAAAAACTCCACTACCGAGCTAAGCAGCGAATCCATCTTGAATATCGCACCGCTAATCGGTATCAATGTAAAGGTCTCTATCAATGCCTTAATCAAAAATCTATGTAAGCCTGTCACCAGCATAATCAGCATGGTTCCGTACTGAAGTAATGCGCCCGTCGCTGATGTCTGCTGATTTGTTGTCGGGTCAAAGATATTTGACATCGATAAACCAATCTCCATATCAATGATTCTTCCTGCAAAAACAACAATGGAAGTACACATCTGGGCACTAAAACCAATCAGCAGGCCCACCGCTACTTCCTTCGCTACGATAACACTATAACCTAATACTGTATTGTATTGGGGATATATGTGTGGTTGAGTAAAGTCGTACACTAAGTAAGCCACGAACACACTTAATCCAATTTTTACTGTTCCGGGTACTCCTCTTTGACTAAAGAAGGGAGCTACCAGCACAAAGCTTGCTACTCTTACGAGTATTAACAGGAAATATTCCAATTCCTGTACCGAAAAAGATAAGTCTATCATGTCAGCCTCAAAAGCTCCTTTTCGTTAACGGATATATACCGCAAAATTCTGCCACAAATCCTGGGCAAAGGTTGCCATCTCATTTAACATCCAGTTTCCTATAAACATCAGTGTTACGAAGATACCAACCACCTTAGGAACAAAGGTTAAGGTCTGCTCCTGGATTGATGTTACGGTCTGAAAAATACTGACAATCAAACCGATTAATAATGAAACAATCAAAGGCGGTGCCGCTATCTTTAATACCAGAAACAACCCGTTCCTCATAATTTCTACCGCTGTATCTACTGTCATCCAAGTCTACCTCCTACGCTACATGAACGTTTGTACCAGATATACAATCACCAGATTCCATCCGTCTGCCAATACAAAGAGCAGAATCTTAAACGGCATGGAAATCGTTGTAGGCGGCAACATCATCATACCCATACTCATAAGTACCGAAGCTACTACCATGTCTATCACAATAAACGGAACATATATGACAAATCCCATAACAAAGGCTTTTCTAAGCTCTCCGATAATGAATGCCGGAATCAGTGCTGTGTTAGGCACATCTTCACGAATCTCTCCGTCCCATTCAATCCCTGCAATATCCATAAAGGTATAGATATCATCTCTGTCTGCCTGTTCGAACATGAACTCTCTTAAAGGGTCCATTGCCAGCTCGAAGGCTTCCTCCATCTCAATCTCCCCTGCATCAAAGGGAACAATTGCTTCATCATATATCTGCGTAAATATCGGCTGCATGATAAAGAAGGTAAGAAAAAGTGCAATTGCAATCAACACGTTATTAGGCGGTGCCTGTGAAGTGTTCAATGCACTTCTTGTAAAGCTTAAAACGATAATGATTCGTGTAAAGGAAGTCAGCATCACCAATAAAATCGGTATCAATGCGATTGCTGTCAAAACCAGCATGATTCGTATACTACCTGCTAACTCACCATTTCCGTCATCATATGTAATCGTAAGATTATTCGCAATATTCAGTTCCTTTAAATCCTCTGCAGTTTCAGCACTGCCAGAAGGATTAATATAGGTTCTGTTCTCCTCAACCGTACCTTCATTTGAAAGCACGGAATCCGTAAGAACCTGGTCATCATAGGTTGCATGTACCGTCATGGTATCTGCTACAAGCAATACAAGCACCATTACCACTAAGGATATCAGCTTGCGGATGCTGCCTTTATTCATCAAGTTTTTCATAAATTTCGCCTACTTCTTGTGTATACTATTTTTTGCCTTGTCCAAAATTTCTTTAAAACTCACCGGCATTCCGGTTTCCGATTCCCTAACCGTAATATCTTCCTTGCTAAGCTCCCCCAGTACCGTGACCGTATCCTTACAGACCACAAGGGAATAATACTTCTCACCAATCTTAACGATTTGGATAAATTTGTTTGGAGATAACTTATAGGTCTCTATCGTTTTGATATTGGAGCCTGCCTGGCTTTGTCCCTGCACTCTCGCAATAAATACGGTGGAGAAATAAGTTAACCCCAAAACAAACAGGAAAATCAATATTACCGTAATGAATTGTACTATGGAGTCAAAACTGTTCGATGCTGTCAATAAAATCATTACTGTAACCCTTCTTCTATCCTAATTCTAACTATCCGATAACCTTCTTCACTGCTTCCAATACTCTTTCCGCCTGGAAAGGTTTCACAATGAAGTCCTTTGCACCTGACTGGATGGCTTCGATAACCATCGCCTGCTGACCCATTGCCGAACACATGATAACATTTGCGCCACCGTCCGCTGCCTTGATTGCCTTCAATGCCTGAATACCATCCATCTCCGGCATGGTAATATCCATCAGCGTAAGGTCCGGTGATACCTCCTTATATTTATCCACTGCTATCTTTCCGTTCTCAGCCTCAGCAGCAACTTCATATCCATTCTTCGTTAAGATGTCCTTAATCATCATTCTCATAAATGCTGCGTCATCTACGATAAGAACTCTCTTTGCCATTTATTCTCTCTCCTCTCAGGCTATTTTACAATTTCTACAATTCTTACACCGAAACTTTCTTCGATAACTACTACCTCGCCCTTAGCAACGAACTTGCCGTTAACCAATACATCTACAGGCTCACCGGCTATCTTATCCAGCTCAATAATGGTTCCCGGTGCAAATTCCAAAATATCTGAAATAGATTTGCTTGTTCTTCCAAGCTCTACTGTTACCTCTAACGGTACATCTCTGATTAAGCCAATGCTCTCTGCACTTACCATCTCGGCTCCACCCATTGCAAAGTTCTGGAACTGTGCAGGCTGGATATTGATGTTCGGCATTCCGTATGGCATTCCGCCCATTGGAGGCATTCCGCCACCCATCGGAGGCATTCCGCCACCCATCGGAGGCATTCCGCCGCCCATTGGAGGCATTCCGCCCATATTCATCTGAGGCATTCCCATCTGACTCATATCCATAGCCGGCTGCTGTGGTGCCGCCATCTGTGGTGCAGGTGTCGGAGCCGGTGTTGGTGCTGCCGGAGCCGGTGCAGGTGTTGGTGCTGCTGTCTCTGCTGCTCCCCCACCCATCTGCTGAGCCATAAAGGTTTCGTAGATAGACTTTGCAAAATCAATTGGATATAACTGCATCAAAGTAGAATCTACCAAATCATCAATCTGCATCTTAAAGGAAATCTTTACGAAATCTCCATTTAAAAAATCTGAAATATCACTTGGCGGATTACCATGCATATCAACCAGCTTTGACTCTGGCGGGCTGATATCAATTGTCTTTCCAAGCATTGAAGAAAGAGAGGTTGCCGATGAACCCATCATCTGGTTCATAGCCTCTGAAATTGCACTTAAGTGTAAGTCAGTAACCTCGCCCTCTGTGTTGGTTCCGTCTCCACCCATCATCAAATCTGTAATCACCTTAACGTCATGTTCCTTTAATACAAGGATATTCATTCCGTTTAATCCAACCGTGTATTTAATTCTGATAAATACACATGGCTTTTCATAATCAGCAACTACTTCATCCCATGTTGCCATTTCTACAACAGGAGTTGTAATATTTACCTTTCTGTTTACCAGCGAATACAAGGTTGTTGCCGATGTACCCATGCTGATGTTTGCCACCTCACCAATTGCATCTCTTTCTACTTCATTCAAGCCTTCCACTGTAGCAGTGGCTGTGTCTGCTCCTCCACCCGATTCCAAATCGGATGTATCGCTTGCGGATAAATCCACGCCGTTGAGCAACGCATTTATTTCGTCCTGCGATAACATTCCATCCATGTCTATTCCTCCTCTCGTATCACTGATGTTACCCTGACTGCATATGCCTCTTTACTTGCACCCGGCACTGCATTGAACTTCTTAATATTTCCTACATATACGTCTAACTCATCATTTACCTTCGAATCCAGCCTGATAATATCTCCAACCTGAATGTTTACGAAGTCATTTACCGTTATGACGCTCTGTCCAAGTACCGCCTTCACCGGTACATCCACCTTACGCACCATAACCTCAAGGAACTGCTCGTAATCCTCTTCATCCATCTTCTGCATATTAGAAAACCAGTACTTGGTATTCAATCTATCCATCACTGACTCTAATGTGAAGAACGGAAGACATACATTCATCAGACCTTCAACATCGCCAATCTTAACATTCATGGTAACTAACGCTACCATGTCACTTGGTGCAATTACCTGTGCAAACTGTGGATTTGTCTCAATTCTTTCCAAGAAAGGATTGATTTCCACTACATTCTTCCATGGTTCTCTCATTAGCTGCATACAGATAACCATGATTCTCTCGATGATACTCATCTCGATTTCAGAGAACTCTCTGGTCTTTTCCAGTGTTTCTCCCTTGCCGCCCAGCATTCTGTCTATAATCGCATAACCAAGACCGCTTGTCAGCTCCATAATGATACTTCCCTGCATCGGTGCAAAATTTACGATTGTAAGCAATACCGGATTCGATAACGCATTTGAGAACTCCGCAAAGGTTACTGTCTCAGCACTTGCTACGCTTACCTGTACATTTTTTCTAAGATATACCGGTAAATTCGTTGATAGCAATCTTCCGTAATGGTCGAAAATCATGCTTAATGTTCTAAGATGCTCTTTGGAGAACTTGGCAGGTCGGCTAAAGTCATAATCTTTAACCTGAACCTCCTCTTTCTCCTGCATGTCCTCTACGTCAAGTTCGCCGCTGCTTAATGCCGCCAGCAAACTGTCTATCTCATTTTGTGATAATACCTCTCCCATTTCGCCAATCACCCCCTGTAGCCTGATTTAAGAGGTTTCTCTGTTGCTTTTCAATTATTATTGATACAAGAAACTATAGGATATTGCGAAAATAAAATCTGAACCGAATAACTTCTGAATCTCCTGTATAATCTCATTCTTGATTGCTGCAGAATTTGATTTTGCTTCTTCCATTGTGTAGTTTGCCATGACACTAAAGATAATGTCCTTAATCAAACCTTCCTTTGTTGCCATGGTTTCTGAGTATGTTGCATAATCCTCATGTGCTGAATTCATGGATAAGGATACTGTTCCCATTGCAAAATGGCTCTTGCCATCTTCGCCGGTCTTTAATGGAATGGTAAGCTCGCCTGTGATATTGTATACCTCTGTCTCAGACATCGGAACGCTGGTTGCCAGATTAGAATCCGGTAAGCCTTCAATCTCAAGTCCGATAACAGCTGCAATATCTGCTACCAATGAAGCCGTTTTTTTAGTTGCACTAGATACACTAATCATCATAATCGCTGATAATACGATATTTACGACTAATAGTGCCAAGATAATAATAGATAGTAGATTTTTTTTCATGTCTGTGAATTCCACCTTTCCAGTACCTGCAAACTTTCTGATGCTTTAGCATCTTGTGCAGGCACCATTTTTACACTATTCCCATTTAATAAGCACTTAACGAGTTGTAAATTTTGATTTCCACTCGTCTGTTCTTTGCTCTTCCCTCCGGTGTGGAGTTGTCAGCGATTGGCAGGTATTCCCCTCTACCTGAGTGCTTCATAATCGCCGGGTCTATGGAAGTATTATCTCTTAAATAATTAAATACTGCTAACGCTCTGTAGCTGCTTAATACATCATTGTTCTGATATCTTCCGCCATTCATCGGAACAGAGTCCGTATGACCTTCTATCTCAATGGTATGGTCAGCGTACTTTGTAAGCAATACACCAATCTTTTTTAATACAGGAATGGCCTCCTGCTTCAAGGTAGCTTCTCCTGAGTCAAATAAGAATGCACCGTTAAGTGTTAATAACACGAAGTTTGAATTAAAGCTGACCTCTATTTCATCCTCCATCATACTTTCCTCAACACTCTCTGTAATCAGCTCTGCCAGAGATTCTGACATTGCCATCTTCTCATCCTCAAGCCTGTCTAATGCTTCCTCTTGTGCAAGCATTGCCAAAGCTGCAAGTAATTCTTCCAGAGTCATATCCGAAGCTTCATCCTTCTTCATATCCTCTAAAAGCTCCAGCAGTTCTTCTGCATCAATTCCTGCAAGTGCTTCTTGTAATTCGAGGTTTGCCAGAGCCTCCATCAATTCTTCAATATCCTCTATTGTGGCATCTCCCTCTTCCATCTTCTCGATAAGCTCCTTATACTTTTCATCAAGAGCTTTGGCTGCTTCCGCACTAGTCTGTCCCTTTGCGTTCTCTTCAAGTTCTGCCGAGTCCGAATCGTTCTCCGCCACTTTACCTGTACTATTAATATATTCGTCCAGCTGATTCAACTGGCTGACGCCATTACTAATCAGAATACCGTCACCAATTGCCTGTGCACCTGCTTTAAAGATACTAAAAGTCTGCTGGAAGGAATCGGCTACCGCATCATACTTTGCCGCATCAATGGTTGACATTGAGAACAGCATAACGAAAAAGCACATGAGCAGTGTCATCATATCTGAGAAGGTACCCATCCATTCGGCAAGGCCCTGCTTAACCTCTTCCTGCTTCTTTCTAGCCATTAAGCTTCACCTCCGGCTCCTTCTTCTGTTGAAGTTGTTCTCTCACTTGGTGATAAGAATGACTTCAGCTTCTCCTCAATTACTCGTGGGTTCTCACCTGCCTGGATTGACAGTAAGCCCTCTATCATAATTTCCTTCGCCTGAATCTCAATTGCATTATTAGCCTTCAGCTTATTCGCCGTCGGTGTACAAATCCAGTTCGCAAGAACCGAACCATAGAATGTCGTAATCACCGCAACTGCCATGGAAGGACCCAGTGCTGACGGGTCAGACATGTGCTGTAACATGATAATCAGACCAACCAGTGTACCAATCATACCCCATGCAGGACCCATGGAAGCCGCAGTTTCCCAAAAGCCAATCTTCGACTTATGACGTGACTCAATACTGGAAAGTTCTGACTCTAAGATACCTCTAACAAGCTCCGGGTCTGTACCATCGACAATCAGTAAGATTCCTTTCTTCATAAAAGGATCATCCAAATTGCCGGCAGCCTCTTCCAAAGAAAGCAAGCCTTCCTTTCTTGCCACATTTGACAAATCTATTATTTGTGTAATCATTTCTGGAACATTAATATTGACTGGTTTGAAAATCAACCCAATGCTCTTCAAACCACCTAAAAAATCAGACATCGATACGGATGCTAATGTCGCACAAAAGGCTCCACCAAATGTAATGAGAACTGATGGTGGATCCCAGAAGAACCCAAGAGCTGCCACTCCATCATCTCCATTGGTGATACCGAATATTACCAGCACCGCACATAATACTAGACCTAATAAAGACGCTAAATCCACTTTTACACATCCCTTCTATAAATGCCTTTACAACATTTATTAAATAAGTTTTGTATTTATGAAATACATTTATCTCTTTCCCCTATAGATATCATACACAAAGGTTACATAAATTGCAACAATTTTCTGATAATTTTAGTAAATCTTTTAAAATTTTATCCTATAGTTGTGCAAAAAACCTCTTTATTCCATGTTTTCACTAAGTTTCGAATCTCTTGACTTGATTCTTTCAAGATTAATTTACGTCCTGTAGTTAACGTAAGTACCGTATCGGGTGTCTCCTCGATTACCTCTATAATACTTGGATTAATCATCATTTTTGCACCATTAATTTTTGTTACTTCAATCATTTTATGTTTCTCCTTTTATATGCAAGAGGAACCTTTCGTTCCTCTTGCACTATTTAGTTGATATCTACCGGTTTCTTATTTCTATCTCTTTAAGTTCACGAGCTCTTCAAGGAGTGTATCGGATACTGTAATGATTCGGCTGTTTGCCTGGAAACCTCTCTGCGTTGTAATCATCTCTGTGAACTCTGCTGAAAGGTCTACGTTACTCATTTCCAACATACCTGTTGTCAAATATCCTGTACCACCTGCTGTAATATCTACACCAACTCCGTCAAAGGAACCGGAGTTCTGTGTTTCCTCGTAGAGATTATCTCCCGCATTGGCAAGACCCATTGCATTTGCAAAGGTTGCTACTGCAATCTGTGCAAGAATCTTACTCTGTCCGTTAGAATAGGTTGCATAGACAGTTCCGTCTGTTCCGATAGAAACGCCTGTCATCTCTCCTACCTTACGTCCTGTATTCAATCCGTCCACATCACCCTTTGTCGCCGCTACTGTTGAGCTTCCTCCGTTATCTGTGTTCTCTGTATTACTAAAGTCAATTTCGATATTCTCAAAATTATCACCTAATGCAGATAAGTTCACGGTAATCTTTTTGCTTCCCGGCTCTCCTACATAATTGAAGGTACCGTCCGCTGTGTTGTATACCAGATTATAGTTTAATCCGTCCGCGCCAAAGGCATTTAAGTCAACCTCTGTCTGCTCTGAATTTGTCATGGAGAGCAGCTTTACCTGATACTGACCTTCCAGCACTTCATTGGTTGTGGTATCCTCAGTACTTGTATACTGGCTTAATACATCAGGTGATGCATCGGTTGCGAGAAGCTTGGACACATCCTCATAATCAAAGAAGTACTCTGTTCGATTCGCATCCGTTCCCAAGTAACTATACTGAGGGTCTGTACCATCTGTATATGTCTTCTGCGTTACAATAATCGAACCTGCAAACTTTGCATTGTCAAGCGGCACTCTTGCCTGATTAAGGTCTGTCACCTGATTGATACCTGTATAGAACTGCTCAAGAATATCTACATCTACATCAAGAATTCCCAAAGAAAGTCCATCATTATTAAATGCTTCATATGCCCTGTCACCAGAGAATGTAACCGTTACTACTGCGTCATTCCATTCACTGGATGCTGCAATATCAACACCTAAATTCTTCACAGTAACTTCTACCGGGTCAGTTCCGTTATAATTATCTCTTGCCTCTTCCTCAATCGCTTCTAACAGTTCCTCAGGAATACTTGTCTTTGTAATCTCCACACCATCCTGTCTTCTAAAGGTTAATGTGGAATTATCAACCAACTGTACAGATGCCGGTAACTCATACTCACGCTCTGTATTTGTTACACTCTTTGTTGACTGCACAGTACCTGTAATTGGTGTGATACCAAACTTCACATTATATTCATAACCTAATTTATCAAAAATCTGAAGGTTAATCTGCTTACCTGCATTTGTTTCAAGATTGTCATCGAACTTATCAAGGATACCTGCAAGGTATGCCTGAGTTGTTGCTGCTGCTGCATAGTTTTCATGCTCTGCACCCATAACCTTGATTGGCTTTACAGTATTCTGAATAACCTTACCTGTTGTAGGGTCTACCTCTGTCCATCCCATTACATTGTAGCCGGTTCCCGCCATTGCCAGATATCCTGCTGCATCTACGTTAAAAGAACCGTCTCTTGTAAAATAAGTATTGGTTCCGTCACTTACGATGAAGAATGCTTCACCTGTAATCTTTAAATCAAAAGGATTACCGGTTGACTGGTTTGCACCCTCTGTTGTAATAGATGTACTAATTGCAGAAGACTTTACACCAAGACCAATCTGTCTTGCATTTGTACCTGCCTTGTCAGTCTCAGGATTCGGTCCTGACGCTGCCTGTGTTGTCTGATACAGCATATCAGAGAAAGTAATGGATTTTGTCTTATATGCAGTTGTGTTTACGTTGGCGATATTGTTACCAATAACGTCCATCTTTGTCTGGTGAGTCTTTAAGCCTGATACACCAGAATAAAGTGATCTCATCATAATGAATGACCTCCTGTTTCTTATGTCCGTATTTGCTTCTTCTGTCATTCAGAAGCTCTAGCCTCCTAAAAGGTCCGGCTATGTAATTACGGCACCATCAATATTTGTAAAAATATTTTCTTTCGTTTCTGTCTGGTCCATTGCTGTAATAACTGTGTTACTTCTTGTGTTTACGATAAAGGCAAGCTCATCTACCAGTACTAAGGATTCTTTAATTCCCTTTTCTCCTGCCCTTCTCGCTCCATCATTTAACCTTTCCAGTTGTTCAGATGTAAGTTCAATATTTCTGTCATTTAATCTATTTACCGCATGTTTTGAAAATCTGACTTCCTTTGACTGAAGTCCTTGTAAGACCTCTTCAAAGCTAAGCCCCTCGGTAGTTCTTACATTCTGATTTACCTTCGTTTGATTCAGGTATTGATTCGAAAGCTGTTCAATGGAAAGGAATTGATTATTAATATGATTCATATCTCTTACTCCTTACCGTTACCTGCTATCTTATGCTGTCTGCGTATCCTCTGTCAGTTGGTCTAATACCTCATCTGAAACCTCTTCTGTCTCTTCTTCGGTCATACTGCTCTCTTCCTTTGTAGATGTATTTACATCATTGCTTTGTACGGTAGCAATCGCATCTACTCTTTCGTTAATACTTCCTATCTGAGACATCAGCTCATCCATCTTGGTATTAAAGCTGTCGATTACGTCATCCAATGTTGTCTCAGGCTCTACCTTATCTTCGAGGCTAAGGCCCAATGTCTCCATCTTTGCAACGCAATTCTTATACTTAATCATCTCTTCTGCAGCGAACTTCTCTACATATTCCTTCTCATAATCGCTCATGCCATTATAAAGGTCATATACACTCTTCACTAAGCCCTGATGAGACTTTGTTAATACTGTTGAATCCGGTATAGACGCCATCTTAACAGTGAATTCTGAATACTTATCATAAGCTCCGAAATACTGACTGCTTGCAATTGTATCCAAATCATCAATAGAATACTTATTCTCATCAATTACCAGAAGCGGCTCACCATTCTCTACCAGTACATAATCAACGTTACCTCTCTTATATGAAGTCTCTCCTGTCGACTGGCTTGTTACCTTAACAATAACCTCCTGTCCAACCAAACCGTTTGCTCTTACAAGGTCCATAGATGCCGTTACTTCATTCATCTGCTCTACCTGTGTAAAGGTTGCATACTGTGAAACCCACTCAGTATTGCTGGTTGGCTCCAACGGGTCCTGATTTTGCATCTCTGCAACCAATAATGTAAGAAACATATCACTGCTTACTTCATTTGGATTGTTGTTTGCTTTTGAAAGTGAATCAGAAGAATCAGTTCTTGTCTGTAACACTCCATCCACAATCGGTGCTACTAAACTCATCTTATGCCTCCCTCCTATCTCCTAAAATATCTCCAATGCCTGCAATTTTTTCACATTGCTAAGCCATTAAATCCATGGAATTTCCATGCATTGCCATCATTTCGACTGCAAGTCTTGTAGCTTCATCTTCTACAGCTTCGCCTTCACCAAGACCCTCGCCCTCTTCCAAAGCATTCAGATTAATACTGCGTCTGCGGCTTCCCTGTATACCTTCTGTTCGCTGAGAGTCTTTAGGTTCTCCCTGCTCCTGATTGCTCTGGTCAAGGTTTTTCTCCAGCTCATGGCTTGCTACCGATACTTCGATTGCCTCAACCTTAACACCCTGCTCCTCAAGGTTTGCTTTCAGCTGTACCACCTGCGCTTCAATGGCATTCTTCACTGCTTCATTCTGTGTTGTCAGCTCTGCTGTTACCACACCGCCCTTAGTCGCCAATGTCACATTAACCGTTCCAAGGCTTGCCGGATGAAGCTGTAACTCCATTTCCGTAATCTCCTGTCCATGCTGTATCTTGACCTGGTCTGTCAGCTGTCTAAGCAGATTTTCCACATCCATACTGCCTTCCTTCATAAAGTCAGCTACCGTTGTGGCTGTCGTCGCATTATTCACGCCTTCTTTGTATTCCACCGCATTTGCCTGCTGATTTTGGAAATGATTCTCACCATCTTTGGCAGTCTCTTCATTTGCAGAATGCTCATCCTTTGGAGTCTGAACCTCCTTAGCTGTTTGTGTTACCTGTGCCGATGCGTCCTGAGCCCTCGTCTGTTCGCCCTTAATGGTAATATTCAACTCATCGCCATCCTCCGGCACTGTCATAACCTCTGTTACATCATCTGTCGCAGTTGTCGCCTCTTCCAGCTGCTTTAGCTGTTCCATAAGAGAATCCAGCTCCTCAGGTGTAAGACCTGCTTCTTCCATAAGCTGTGTTGCCTGCTCCTCTACAAATGCTGTAAGCTCCTGCACGTTCTGATACATCATCTCATCTGTTACAAGATGAATTGGTGAGTCCTGCCCCTCCAATGTAAGCACTAGCTGCGCCATATTCTCAGGATTTAGCAAATCTACTACACTCAGTCCTAATTCATTAGCAGCCCCTAGGATTTCTTCTTCAGACATCTGTAATCTTGCCTGCATCTCCTCAAGAATCTTTCTCAAGGCTTCCTCTACTGCTTCCATCTCTTCCTCGGAAGGACCATCTTGTGTCTGCTCCTTGTCCGTTTCCTGTACAGTTGACGCCTCCTCAGTTTCTCTTTCCTCTGCCACCGCTTCCGCTTCATCAACGGCATCGGTTTTTGCTTTGTCATACTTATCCTGTACATCATTATCATATTCAGGCTCCTGCACATCATCTGCCTTAGGCTTCGAATCTGCCTTATCCTGCATCGCACCGGACTGCTGCGCCTTTTCTCTTTCCTGTGTCAGAATCTTCATAAAATCCTGACCTGCCGCCTTCTCTTTGGCTGATGCCCCTGCATCTCCAATGGCATACGGAAATTCCACCGCTGTATTTTTTACAGCCGTAGTCATCATGTTATTTCCTCCTTTCTGTTTCATAATTACACTAATCTATCCTAATAAAGTGCAAGCGAGTAGGTACATTATCCCTACTCGTGCGTTAGTGTACATAATATATATCGGTAAATTGTCAGTTTTCTTAAGAGTTAGGGTCCATTATTTTGGCTACTTTAGCTGCAATCGACGGTGTCATTTCTGCCATGATAGCACCTCTGTCTTTTACATCCAGATTCTCTAATATCTTAGCTGCAAGCTCCAGATTGTCTGTCATCTGGCACAGGATATCTGCCGCATCTGCTGCCTGCATATTACTAAAGGTATCTGAATATTCCTGTATTTTCTTATCTACCGCTACTTTTTCAATCACCTTCTCATAGATGGAGGCTGCTGTAGCAGGGTCCATTTCCTCGTAGTACTTACGGTATTCCTCTACACCCGGACCGTTTTCTGCATATACCACATCCTCATAGAAGGCTTCCTTGATATCCTGAAATGCCAACTGACTGTCCTCAAAGGTCTGCAGTCTTTCTACCTGCGCCTTCAATGCCTCTATCTGCTCTGCATAGGTTACATTAATTGCCTGAGCCTCACTAAGCTGCTTTTCCAGCTTGGTAATCTGGTCTACCGCATCACGCAGATTAGAGTATCCGCCATACACCTCAGTCTTTTGGGTCTCTGTATTTGTCTCTGACGGCAGTATCATATTAATCACCGGAACATCCTTAAAGATTGGTGTTAAGACGTTAGACCCAAATCCTCCCACATCCATTTTTACTACCAGACAAAGAATACCAAGCCAGATACAGATGATAAACAAGGTTACAATTGCTACCGAAGCACTGCTTCCCTCCAACTGCTCATCAATCTCTCTTTCCTGAAGCTCAAGCTCCTTGGCCTTCTTCTTTGCTTCCTTCTTATAATTCTTCTGTTCCGCTTTAAACTGCTTTCTGCTTTCCTTTAGCTGCAGCTTCTGGGCTTCCGGTCCGTCCGGAGTCATGTTCTCTTTTTTTGCCATTTTCAATCCCGTCCATTTCCTTTAAACTGTGACTTACCCGTTTTTTGACGTTTTTTCTTCCATCAGCTTCTGTCCATGTGTATAGGTCGTCAGCTGGTCAATTTCTTTATTTTCATTTGCCTGTTCTTCCTTTAGGAAATCTTGGAATGCATTCTCCTTTAGCTTCTCATGCACCTTTCTTTCCTGCATAACCTCCTGGAGCACGGCTCTTGCAGCTTCCACCGCCTTAGCCGCCTTCTTAATCTCCATATTCTGCAGCTGGATATATTCATCCATCTTCAGAACAGCCATTTTATTCTCTTTCAATTTCTGTATATCAAGCACCTCGGTTCTAAGTCTGACGCCTTCCTCAAGATACTGCTCTTTCCTCAGTTTTAGCTGCTCTAACTTATCCATTTCCTCCTGAAGCCTTTTATTTGCAGCCGCAAAGTCCTGCTTTGCTTTGCTTTCCAGCTTCTCCTTGATATCCAGAATACTTTGCATCTTATATCGAAATCTTGCCATTCACTAATCCTCAAACACTTCCTTCAACAGTTCGACCGATTCTTCAAAATCAAACTTTTCATCCGTCTCCTGTAGAAGGAACTGGGTTACTGCATTGATTTTAGATATTGCATAATCAATATTTGGATTACTGCCCTTCTTATAAGCACCGATATTAATCAAATCCTCTGCTTCATTATAGGTTGCCATGACATTTTTGAGCTTACCTGCCACTTCTCTGTGACTCTTATCGGTAATCATTGCCATACATCTTGAAATACTTTGTAAGACATCAATTGCCGGATAGTGATTCTTATTGGCAAGCTTTCTGGTCAGCATAATATGTCCATCCAGAATACTTCTTGCCGTATCCGTAATCGGTTCATTGAAATCTTCACCGTCAACCAATACCGTATACAAGCCTGTGATAGAGCCCTTATCCGAATATCCTGCTCTCTCTAAGAGCTTTGGCATCTCCGAATAAACACTTGGCGGATAACCTCTTGTTACAGGTGGCTCACCACTGGCAAGCCCTATCTCTCTTTGTGCCATTGAGAATCGTGTTAGAGAGTCCATCATAAGAAGTACATCCTTTCCCTGGTCTCTAAAATACTCCGCAATCGCAGTGGCTGTCTTTGCAGCCTTATTTCTCTCTAACGCCGGTCTGTCTGAGGTTGCAACCACAACCACCGAACGACGCATACCCTCTTCTCCAAGGTCTCGCTCAATAAACTCTCTTACCTCTCGTCCTCGCTCTCCGATAAGAGCAATGACATTAATATCAGCCTTGGTATTTCTTGCAAACATACCCATCAAGGTAGACTTTCCTACACCGGAACCTGCAAAGATACCAATACGCTGTCCTTTTCCTACAGTGATAAGGCTGTCTACCGTCTTTACTCCAAGAGGAAGTACCTCATCAATAATCTTTCTGCTCATCGGGTCAGGTGGCGGCGCCTCTATCGGATATTTCTTACCAAAGCTCTGCTCTTCCGATGAACCATCAAGAAAACGTCCCAAGCCATCAACTGTCTTTCCCAGAAGCCAGTCTCCTACATGAACGCATAGCGGACTGTTCATATTCTCAACAATACAGCCAAGCCCTACGCCATCCGTTACCTCATATGGCATGAGGAGTGTTTTCTTATCCTTAAAACCTACTACCTCTGCCATGATGGAATTCTTTTTCTCAGAGTCCGTGTAAATCTTACACAAGTCCCCCAGCTTTGCATCAGGCCCCACAGATTCAATTGTAAGTCCGACTACATTTTCCACTTTTCCAAGCTTTTTAAAAAATGTCTTATTTAATACTGCTCTATACCTGTCTAAAGAGTTTACTGCTTCCATACTTACATTTCCTCATTTCCGGTGTCCTTATGCTTCCTCTTCTGTCTGCGGTTCATATGACAAAAGCCGTAATTCTTCATTCAATGCCTCAAGCTGTGTGCCAAGGCTGCAATCAAAGACACCATTTCCTGTTTCAATCATACACTCGCTTCTGCCAAGTGTTACATCCTCAATGATGTCTATTACATCGACAGAAATACCGGTTCCCTTAACCAGTTCCTTCTTCTGCATACTGACAAAGGGATAATCATCCTTTGACACATGAATCAGATATCCACTGTTTCCTTCGGCATTCTTCAATGTATTCGCAATCAGATGCACAATCAAATCTCTTGAATTCTTAAGGCTCACCTTAAAGATATGCTCATAAATGCCTGTCAGTGTCTCTACAAACATTGGCTCTAACTCTGCCATTCTTCTCTGGTACTCCTCTTCAAGCTGCTCTCTTAGCGCCTCATGCTTCTGCTCTAACTGCTTTCTTTGTCCGGCTACGCTTTCAAGACCTTCCTGACGACCAAGCTCCAAGCCCTCTTCGTAACCGCTTTGTCTGCCTTCCTCTACTGCCTTTTCCTTAATTGCTTCTATCTCCGCCATAGCCTGCTGCTTCATCGCCTCTATCTCCGCCATGGCTTCCTGCAATAGTTCTTCTTTGGTTGGACCCAAATCCACCGGTTCCGGCTCCGGCTGGTCAAGCTGCTCCATAGCAGTCTCTTCACCAACCAAATCCATTACCTGCTCTGCTTCAATCCCCTGTGCAAATTCATCTGTAAAATCATCATTACTGCCCGTTTCTTCCCGCAACTTTGTTGATAATTCCTTCAGTTTTTCCTCCACCAGGGCATTGGTATCTATGACTCTCGTCTCACTCGGATTCACATAGAACCAGTTTGACTTATAAATTCCACTTTTAGACAATGATTTCGTCACCTCCGCCTCTGGAAATAACAATCTCGCCTGCATCCTCAAGCTTTCTAATGATGTTAACAATCTTCTGCTGTGCCTCCTCAACATCCTTCATACGAACAGGTCCCATAAATTCCATATCCTCACGAATCATCTCAGCCAGACGCTTAGACATATTGTTGAAGATAGCAGTCTGTACCTCTTCATTAGAGCCCTTACATGCAACAGCAAGGTCATTGTTGTCAACGTCACGAAGTACTCTCTGGATTGCTCTGTCATCAAGCAGCAAGATATCCTCGAATACGAACATCTTCTTTCTGATTTCGTCTGCCAACTCCGGCTCTTCGATTTCGAGAGTTTCCATGATGTGCTTCTCTGTTCCTCTGTCTACTGTATTTAAGATATCTACGACTGCATCAACACCACCGATAATTGTGTAATCCTGGTTAACAAGTGATGAAAGTTTAGCCTCCAATACCTTCTCAACTTCCTTAATAACATCAGGACTTGTTCTGTCCATGGTAGCAATTCTTCGTGCTACATCTGCCTGCTTCTCAGGTGTGAGAGCAGAAATAATCGTTGCTGACTGACCCGGTGATAAATAGGATAGGATAAGAGCAATCGTCTGTGGATGCTCATCCTGAATAAAGTTCAACAACTGCGAAGCATCTGTTTTCTTTACAAACTCGAAAGGCTTAACCTGTAATGAAGCGGTAAGTCTTCCAATAACGTCCAGTGCTTTCTCCTGTCCGAGTGCCTTCTCCAAAAGCTCCTTCGCATAACCGATACCACCCTCTGCAATATACTGCTGAGCAAGACATACCTCATAGAACTCATTGATAACCTGTTCCTTTACCTGAGGTGTTACACTCTTGGTATTTGCAATCTCAAGTGTTAAATCTTCGATTTCCTCTTCCTTTAAGTGTTTAAAGATAAGTGCCGACTTTTCCGGTCCTAATGCGATGAGCAATACTGCTGCCTTTTGTATTCCGGTTAATTGAACTTCTGCCATTCCTAATTACCCCCAATCCTCATCAAGCCAGTTACGAAGGAGTGTAGCAACCGCTTCCGGATTCTCCTCCACAAACGTATCGATAAGCTTTCCTGCTTCTGATTTCTGTTCAGGCTCAATGCTTTCTAACTCTTCCTGCAGTGTAGACTGCAATAAATCCTCTACTGATAACTCTTCTTCCTCTTCAACCTCTCTCTTGCTTCTCAAGCTCATAAATACTACAAAGCCTAATAATCCAAGAATAATTACAATAAGTACAATCTGTAAGATATCCTTATAAGAAACCTGCTCAACTACTGCATCGATGAACTGTGTTTCCTCGTATGCCACAAAGCTTACATTGTTTTCCGGAATACCTGCTGCCATAGCAATGACGCTTACCAAGTCCTCGTCCACCTCGAGCTTTGTCTTTGCTGTATGAGCAATCTTGTATTCATCCCATGTAATACCATCTAAGAAGCCCTGAAGCTTCACATCTGCTTCTCTGATAATCTTATACTTCACAGCCGTAACCGCTACTGTTGAGTCCGCATACACGATTTCACCTGTTGACTTTTTCTCATTTGTAATCTTTTCATTTAACAGATAATCCGTAATACTCTCATAAGTACTTGTGTCTGCACCTGACTCTGTCTCTAACATGTATCCTGTCTCTGAGTTTGAGTCAGTTCCCGGTACACCGCCGGAGCTTTCTGTTGACTTCTGCTGGTAGATTTCCTGATGTGAGAAGTAACCCTGCTCCTTTCCATCATTAGTAGAATACTCATGATTTGTAATCTCCTTCTCAGAGAAGTCCATTACCACATTGGTAGCCACCTCAATCTGTGCAAACTCATTTGTGCCGCTCAGCACCTTCTTAATTTCATTCTTGATATTGGTTTCCGCATTTTCCTTTAAGCTCATCATGGAATCTGCTTTATCAATTACCGATGTGCTCTCTTCGATTGGAAACCAAAGTGTTCCGTTCTGGTCGATAATTGTAATCTTATCTGTTGTGTCATTTCCTAATGCTGTTGCTACGAATCTTGCAAGTCCTGCTGCTATCTCCGCATTGAAAGCTGCACCCTCTTTCAACTCCAGTACAACAGATGCTGAGGATTCAAGATTCTGTGCAATCAAAGTACCGTTATCCTCAGGAATATCAAGCTGTACGGTTGCTGAAGCAACTGCCTTGTTCTGCTCCAAATCCTCTTCCATCTGACCTTCCAGATAAAGCTTGTATCTCTTTAGGTTATCCGCCTGAGATGATGTGAAGCTGCCGTTCAAAGCATCCTCTATGCTGTATCCTGATGCCGGTATGCTGTTGGTTCCAAGCAAGAGTCTTGCGTCTGATTCCTGCTCATCCAGAATCGTGAAGGACAATCCGTCATTGGACACCTTATAGTCCAATCCGTCTCCATCCAGCAATTCCTGAATCGCTCCGGCCTCCTTTGTAGTTTCACACACTGCAAGCTCTACATACTGCTTACGGGTTAATACCGCAACCAATATAGAGATTGCAATCAATGCTCCCAAGCCAACACAGATTAAAACCGTCTTCTGCTTTGGCTGGAACTGGTTCCACCACGTCTTCACCTTTTCATAGATTTTGTTCCAAATTTCTAGCAACTTGTCTACCATCTCAAGTGTCTCCTTCTCATGTGCCTTGTTATCGAAATGTCCCCTTAAACACTTCTTATTCCATCGTAATTATTCAGTACCTTCATAATTACGATGCAAAAATCCATTAATAATCGCTTTCAGCGATGAGATTTTTGCTTCTTGTATCATTTTTCTTACAGTCTCAGCATTATATGCTTCAACCTCCCAAGCAGTTACATTACATCACTAAATCTGCATCGACATAATCTCGTTATATGCCGTTAAAAGCTTATCTCTCACAGCTAATGTATACTGTAATGCTGTCTCCGCTTTCTGTGCCGCAATAGTCAAATCATGTGTATTCTCACTAATTCCCATTGCATACTTCAATTCCTCATTCTCATAATCAGAGATATAATTATTCGTCTCATTGATATTACTGATTGCCGCATTCAGAATTGAATCAAAACTTTCTTCATTTGCCTCCGTTGTCCCGCCAAGCATGCTTGTCAGTGATTTCTGTATCGCCTCTGAGCTGACATTCATCAAGCTGTTAATATCATTTGCTGCTGTAATTGTCATTTATTTTCCGCCTTTCTTAATTGCCTGTTCTATCTCTTAATTAGCCATCTCCAAGCCCTTAGTTGCTATGGACTTCGACGCATTGAACGCCGTTGCATTTGCTTCATAAGAACGGCTGGCATCAATTAAGTTTGTCATTTCTGTAATCGTGCTGACATTCGGATAGGTTACATATCCCGCTTCATCCGCATCAGGATGTGTCGGGTCATATACCTTATTCATCTGGGTCCATGTATCCTCATCCACACTGGCAATCTTTACACCATATCCTGCATCTGTAAGTTCAGTTGCATTCAGATGACCAAGCGGTCTGCCTGTCACACGGCTAAACTGCGAGTCTAATACATGTGAAAAGCTTCTTGTCTCTGTTGCCTGTTTCTCCTGAAAGGTAACTACCTTTCTTACATACGGTCCACCTTCACTTGTTCTGGTAGTCTCCGCATTCGCCACATTTTGTGCGATAATATCCATACGATAACGCTCTGCAGACATACCCGAAGAGCTGATATCAAACGAATCAAACATTCCCATACTCTATTCCCCCTGTTTACTGCATTGCAATTTATTGCGATGTAGTTTACTGCATTGCCATCTTCATCATGGAAAACTCATGATTTACGCTGTCAATAAGACCGTTATATTTAATTTGATTGGCGGCAAGCATAGCACTTTCATTATCATAGTCTACGTTATTGCCATCATACCGATAGGAAAGCTCCGCATAGTCTGTATATACCTCGGGTTGTAAGTAGTCTAAATCCAGTTGTTTTACCGTTGCATCTACAGTCTTGCGATCAGAATTTAAAAATGCATATTTTAATTCTGTTTCAAAGCGGATATCCTTTCTCTTGTAGTTCGGAGTATTTACATTCGCGATGTTATTAGCAAGAATCTCATTCCTTGTTGCTGTCGCATCGGCTGCCGTACCCAGAACATTAATGTAATCATACACGTTTGAACAAAACATCTGCACTCCTCCTGTTTGCATGTTAATGTAATCTTCACATATCTTAGCTTCTTGCAAGTGATGCTAATCATTTCTCTTTTATCCAACTATGTTGCTTCTTCACATAACACAACCGCATGAGCTCGTTTATGTAAATCTTACATTTCACTGTAAATTGACATAATATTACTTGTTTCTTATTCTATTATAAGATATTTTCAGAATATTTCAAGAGTAATTTTGATTATTTTTATAAATTATGTAAATTTATGTATCTTATATACATAATTATATCAATTGTTTACATAAATTCAAGTTTTGTATCTCAATTCATTTTATATGTATTTCTATCATTTATTCTGAGGTTGTACATTTCCCTATAATACGGAAAATACGCTCCTTCGCTACTTTTTTTCCGTACTCTCCTCCATGCGCCTTCCAAAAATACGGAAAATACACTCCTTCCATGCTAGTTTTTCCGTACTCCCCTCCATGCACCTTCCAAAAACACGGAAAATACGCTCCTTCCATGCTAGTTTTTCCGTACTCCCCTCCATGCACCTTCCAAAAACACGGAAAATACACTCCTTCCATGCTAGTTTTTCCGTACTCCCCTCCATGCACCTTCCAAAAACACGGAAAATACACTCCTTCCATGCTAGTTTTTCCGTACTCGCGACATTCTTAGAGATTCTCGCACGAATTAGTCGACATAACTTTTATCTAATATATCCATAACATCTTGTTACGGTAGACGCAATACATCCTTGCCATTAGTAAAAATAGGATGTACAATCAAGGAAATAAATTTGAAGTTGCAAGGGAGATAATCCGGTATGTTGATAAGAAAAGCGACAATGGATGATATTGAAGCATTAAGAGTTCTATATTTAGAATTGGAACAAGATGGGGTCAAATATCAACCAGAACACTTTGTAATTGGACATAGAGATGATGAATTTTTCGAGAAAATTTTTGATAGTGAAAATCAGGATATTTTAGTTGCCGAAACAGAATCTAAAGTGGTTGGATTTTCTCATGTCATGATACTTAAGCAGAAAAATGTGACATGTTTAAAACCACAAACCGTAGTATATATTCAAGATTTAGATGTAATAACTGAAATGCGAAGTCAAGGAATTGGCTCTTTATTAATGAAAACAAGTAAAGAATACGGACTAACTCACGGAGCTGATTTCATTAGAACACAAGTGTTTCCACAAAATGCAGATGGCTTGAGATTTTATGAAAAAAATGGATTTTGTGAAATGATGAAAACCCTAGAATGTCAATTTGACAAATAGATTATTTTTCATAACGATAAACAATTCCAATTTAAATTCACAAAGGAGAAAACATGTTAAATATTATCGCTGTTGGCTTAGGCGGTTTTGCCGGAGCCACTTTACGCTATTTGATAGGATTGATTCCACTAAACGAAACAACTACGTTTCCTATCAAAACATTCATCATTAATATCATTGGATGCATCGCAATTGGAATCATTACAGTTGCAGCCTCAAAGAATCATACATTAAATCCACATTTAATACTCTTTTTAAAAGTTGGAGTATGTGGCGGATTTACTACCTTTTCTACATTTGCATTAGAAACAGCATCTTTAATCAAAAATGGTAATGCAGGTATTGCCTTGCTATATATGTTAGGCAGTATGTTAGTAGGTGTCGGCATGGTTTTCATAGCCGAATACTGTACTTTAAAAATGCTTTAAGCTAATCACTTATTCCATTTCTCTTGTAAACAAATCATCCCTGCTTTCCGATATAATAGTTAGCTAAGGACAGCGCACATTTCAAAGGATTGACTTGAAATGTGCGCTATTTTATTGCCACAAAAAACTATACCACTTGGACCTTTTGGGAAGTGGTGCAATCCGGAATGCCACAAAAGAATCTACATCTTCTGATGATGGCAAAAGAATCGGACTCATGACAGTGGATTCAACTGTATAAAATGAGCGGTATTTGCAACGGCATTCCAGACTCAAATGCCATATATACAAAGAAGCAGGACTGGACTCAAATTATAAGCTCCATCAAGCAAAGCTTCTTACAAAATCCTCAAACCTACAAACAGGCTCTTGACTGTGATAACTTACTGTTTACAATGTCAAAAGCTCATAAATAGTTCGCCCATGTTGGGGTGAACACAAAAGGGCATATCCAATCGGATATGCCCTTACAATTTAAATTTATTAAATTACTTATTCAACTGACGCTTTAAAGCTTCTACTTCTTCAAATACTACGTTGTTAAGAACCTTGATGTATGTTCCCTTCATACCTGATGAACGGGACTCGATAACACCGGCACTCTCAAACTTACGAAGAGCATTAACGATAACGCTTCGTGTGATACCAACTCTGTCAGCAATCTTACTTGCAACAAGGATACCCTCCATACCGTTTAACTCATCGAAGATATGTGTAATAGCTTCCATCTCTGAGAATGATAATGTAGAAATAGCAGACTTAACAACTGCAATCTTTCTGTTCTCTTCTGCACTCTCTTCGCTTACTGCACGAAGCATCTCAAGACCTACTACTGTAGTACCATACTCGCTAAGGATAATATCATCAATATCATACTGCTCGTTGCACTTATAGATGAATAATGTTCCTAATCTCTCGCCAGCGATTTCAATTGGAGTAATGATTGCCTGAAATTTGCGTACATCTGTACTCTCAAAACCAAGTGTAGCAAGGTTAACATTTTCCTTTGTTGAAAGAACTCCTAAAAGTCTCTCATTTAACATAGGATCAATAAATCCACCTACATTGTCTTCTACTAATTCCTTCAATTCTTCAACACCTTCACAAGTGCCTACGCCAAGAACCTTACCCTTCTTACTAATTACCAATACATTGGAATTCAAGATATCGCGTAATACCTTACAGATATCATTGAACACAACCTTACTAGAATTATTGTTGTGTAAAAGTTTTCCAATCTTTCTTGTTTTGTCTAACAACTGTACACTACTCATTGCAAACCTCCAAGTTTTTCTTACTACCGGTATAAAAATACCACAATTGTTTATATTTCGCATTTTAACATACGTTGACGGTTTTTTCAATACTTAGTCAGATATTTTAAGATTACTTTATTTTTTATCTGAATTGGTTATTTTTTCATGTTTTTACGATAAAAATATATAACTTTTGACTATGCATTTACCATCTTTGTGTGTCCACACTTCTCATCTGCGCACACTAATTTATTTCCTTTGGTCAACATGACGTTGCCACACTCAGGACATTTCTCATTGGATGGCTTCTGCCATACCATAAAATCACACTCCGGAATACTCTCACAGCCGTAGTATCTTCTGCCCTTCTTGGTCTTACGGATTACAATATCCTTGCCACACTTCGGACAGGCAACTCCAACCTTTTCAAAATATGCCTTTGTGTTTCGGCAATCCGGGAATCCCGGACAAGCAAGGAACTTACCATGAGGACCATATTTGATAACCATTCGTCTACCACATACTTCGCAGTCCACATCTGATTCCTCATCCGCAATTTCAATGTGCTCTAATTCCTTCTCGGCAATCTTAACTGCTTCATCCAAATCAGGGTAGAAATTAGAAACAACTGTTTTCCATGAAATCACACCCTCTGCAACTTTATCCAACAGGCTCTCCATGTTGGCTGTAAAGTTCACATCTACAATAGAAGGAAAGGCTTCTTTCATTACATTGTTAACAACCTCTCCAAGCTCAGATACATAAAGACTCTTCTCTTCCTTTACAATATATCTTCTTGCAAGAATCGTTGTAATCGTTGGCGCATAGGTACTCGGGCGACCGATTCCCAGCTCCTCTAAGGCTCTAACCAAAGACGCCTCTGTATAATGTGCCGGCGGCTGTGTAAAGTGCTGCTTTGGCTCAAATTCGTTCAGACTAAGCTTTGTATCCAAATCAATGTCCTTGACCAAGGTATTCACTGCCGTCTTCTCCTCATCCTCATCCTTATACACACTCATAAAGCCGTCAAACGCAAGCTTTGAAGCTGCAACTGTAAATCTATGACCATTTGCATCAATCTTCACTGAAGTTGTCTCATACTTTGCAGCAGTCATGCGGCTTGCTACAAAACGCTTCCAAATCAGCTGATACAATCTCAGCTGGTCACGACTTAAGGAATCCTTCAACTCTGCCGGTGTATGGTTCAAATCCGTAGGTCTGATTGCTTCATGCGCATCCTGAATCTTCTGATTATTCTTCTTATCAGAAACATCCTTTGCTACATAAGCATCCCCATACTGCGTACCGATATATTCCTCAGCCATTGCCAAAGCTTCATCAGAAATTCTGGTAGAATCCGTACGCAGATAAGTGATAATACCTACCGTACCTTCTCCCTTAATCTCCACACCTTCATATAACTGCTGCGCTAAACGCATCGTCTTCTGTGTTGAGAAATTCAAGGTCTTGCTTGCTTCCTGCTGTAAGGTAGATGTCGTAAATGGGAGCGGCGGCTTCTTCATACGCTCCCCCTTCTTCACGTCAGCAACCTTATAGTCTGCACCCTCAAGCTCCTTCAGAATCTTATTTAATTCTTCTTCAGACCCAATTGCAGCCTTCTTATCTCCCTTACCATAGTACTGCGCTACCAATGGCTTCTTCTCATGCGGAATCTCAAAAGAAGCATCCAATGTCCAATACTCCTCAGGAATAAAAGCTTCAATCTCTGCCTCTCTATCACAAATAATGCGAAGCGCTACCGACTGTACACGACCTGCACTCAGTCCTCGCTTAATCTTCCCCCAAAGCAAAGGCGAAATACGGTAACCCACCATACGGTCCACCATACGTCTTGCCTGCTGGGCATCAACCAAATCCTTATTAATCTCTCTTGCATTCTTCAAGGATTCCTTTACAGCATTCTTCGTAATCTCATTGAAAGCAATACGATAAACCTTCTTATTCTCCAGCTTCAATGCAATATACAAATGCCATGAAATTGCCTCACCCTCACGGTCAGGGTCAGTTGCAAGATATATCTTCTCAGCTTTGGCAACCTCCTTACGAAGCTTCGCAAGAATGTCACCTTTTCCTCTAATGGTGATATACTTAGGTTCATAATCATTCTCAGCGGAAAATCCCAACTGACTCTTTGGCAAATCACGAACATGTCCGTTACTTGCCAAAACTTCATAATTTGTTCCTAAGAATTTCTTAATCGTCTTTACCTTTGCAGGCGACTCCACTATAACTAAATATTTTGCCATACAGTTACCCCTTACCACCAAATTCGTTGATTCCTACTATTTTTTCAATTATTAAAATTTTTTCAGTAATCGTGAACCACTATACACCAAAAAAAATATTGTTGCAAGTGAATTTTCGTTTTTTTCCCAGTTTTAACCCTTTTCCCGTAATATTTCACACAAATTTCATAAAATTCCTACACCATATACAATAAATGGTACTGTCCGCCTATCCGTTCTGCAATCCCCTTCATCTCCAATTCCAACAGTCCCTGACACACCTCTGACACCAGATACGAAGCTCTCTGCTTACGAAGTTCCATCAAGATTTCATCCTGCGTCTTAGGCGTCGTCTCCAAAATCCTGCATATACTCTCTGCCACCTCTGACAGCTTTATCTTTTTTCCAGGCTTGGCATCTCCTTTCAAAATCCATCCCATATCCGCTATGATATCCTCCGGTGTAACCGCCGCATTGGCTCCCTGTCGCAGTAACTTATTACAGCCCTGACTTAATGCATCCGTGCAACGCCCCGGAATCACATAGACCTCTCTTCCCTGTTCCAAGGCCATATCCACAGTAATCAATGTTCCACTCTTTTCCTTTGCCTCTACTACCAATACCACATCTGCCAGTGCACTGATAATACGATTCCTTTGCGGAAATAAAGCTGCCAGAGGCTGTGTCCCCGGTACCGACTCGGAAATTACACCGCCCTGCGCACACAGAGCCTCATACAGGTCTTTATTGCTATTAGGATAAATGACATCAGGACCACTGCCTAAAACGCCATAGGACCTGCCTCCTGCCCTCAAAGCTGCCCTTTGACTAATTCCATCTATCCCCATCGCCATACCACTGATTATCTGAATACCGCTTCCTGCAAGCCTGTCCGCAAAATACTCTGCCATGTATCTGCCGTACTCGCTATAACGTCTTGCTCCTATCATCGCAACCGCAGGCTCATCTTCTCTAGGCAGCTGCCCTTTATAGTAAATAGAAAAAGGGGCATCCGGAATCTCCCTAAGCTTCTTTGGAAATTCAGACTCTCCGTAATAGGTATATGACAATCCGTCTCTTTTCAGTACCTCATATATCTCTTCCGGCTGTTTATATCTTTTAAACTGCATCCATATATCTGCCCTATCTGCTCCAAGAAGCTGTGTCAGTTCACGCTCACTCAGCTGATACATACAAGAGGGACTTCCATACATTTTCAGCAAAAGATTTTTCTGCGTTCTCCAAAGCCCCGGCACATGGTCAAGCCAGCAGGCATACATTTTCTCATTTTCTTTCTCCATACTATCTGCCTCCCTCATTCATTCGATAACAAACAGCCTCTCCCAGATGCTCCTGCCCGATTCTGTCCGTTCCATCCAAATCAGCAATAGTGCGTGCTACCTTAATCAGCTTATGATAAGAGCGTGCCGACAAATTCATCCGCTCAAATACCTGTTCCATAAATTCCTGTTCCTTTGCTCCCAGCGGACAGTACTCTCTGATATCCGCTCCCCGAAGCTCTGAATTAAACCGATAACCACTGCCCCGAAATCTTGCCTCCTGACGCTCTCTGGCCGCCATTACACGCGATTTCATCACTGCACTGCACTCATTCTGCGTTTCCGTGGATAATTGCCTGATATCCACCTTAGGTGCTTCTATGGCTATGTCTATTCTATCCAGTATCGGCCCCGATATCTTATGCAGATACCGCTTCACTTCATTCTCTGAGCAGCTGCAACGATTCCTGTTAGGAAAATACCCACAGGGACATGGATTCATCGCCGCTACCAGCATAAAATCCGCCGGATAAATAAAGTTCCCATAGGTTCTTGCAATATGCACCCGCTTGTCCTCCAGGGGCTGTCGCAATATCTCTAATGCACTTCTTCGAAACTCAGGCATCTCGTCCAAGAACAGCACTCCTCTGTGTGCCAGTGAAATCACTCCGGGCTTTGGAATCCTTCCACCTCCTGCCAACGCCTGCTCCGAGATAGTATGATGTGGGTCTAAAAAAGGTCTTTTCTTCATTAATCCGCTATTTGCCTGAAGCTGTCCTGCCACGCTGTATATCGTCGACACCTCCAAACTTTCCTCCATCGTCAAATCAGGCAAAATTGTCGGAATCCTCTTCGCAACCATAGTCTTTCCCGAGCCCGGAGGCCCTACCATCAAAATATGATGAAAACCTGCTGCCGCAATCTCTACCGCTCTTCTCACCCCCTCCTGACCATTCAAGTCTGCAAAATCAAGCGTCTGAACTGTTTTTGAAACCTCCTGCCTCGCTCTCTGCGGTGCTTGCCATTGCAGCCTTTGCTCTTCTGACTGCGTCAGATAAGTAATCGTCTCCTCCAAAGTCTCCATCCCTGCCACATCAATTCCTTCGATAATTGCTGCCTCTGCATAATTATCCATCGGCACAATACATCTTCTCACTCCATTTTCTTTTGCCTTTCTTACAATTGGGAGTACACCTTTTACACTACGAATCTCACCATTCAAACCAAGCTCTCCTATCACAACCGTATTCTCTACATACTCCATGGGAATGTTCCCCAGTGCAATCAACACCGCTACGGCAATGGGCAAATCGTAAGAAGCCCCCTCCTTACGCATATCCGCAGGTGTAATACTGACTGTAATCTTGGTTGCCGGAATCTGTACTCCGGTATTTTTTAACGCCACCTTCACACGTTCTCTTGCCTCTCTGACCTCATTTCCCAGCAGCCCTACCATTTCAAAGCCCGGCAGTCCCGTAGACACATCCACCTCCACCGACGCAATCTCACTCTCAATACCGCAAAGAGCTCCCGTTAACACTTTACAATACATTTACCTCATCCTTTCTTTGTGTTTTTATATCTATTTCTTCTATATATAATTAGACGAAAATAGAATATGCTTTGCTCTTTTGTATGTCTGCGCGCAGACATACAAAAAGAGCCATCGTTGCCGATGACTCTCCCAAAGGACATACCACATTTGCCGCAAGTTTGCAACCCAAATGTAAAAACTCGTGAAGTTAATGTAAAAAATACGTCTTTTAGACTCCTTGGCTATCCCTGTATGCCACAAGCAAGATATGCCTTTTTGAGCTTTTGCAATGCCTTCTTCTCTATCCGTGACACATAGCTTCGGGAGATTCCCAGCAGTTTCCCAATTTCCCACTGTGTCATTTCCTTTCTGCCATTTAGCCCATAGCGCAGAACGACAATTTCCTTTTCCCGCTCATCCAATGCTTCTTCCACAAGCCCGGAAAGTTTCCCTGTTTTCTCATCCATATCCATTCGTTCCACAATATCCGCCTGCTCCTGCATACAGATATCCAAAAGACTAATCTCGTTCCCCTCTTTATCTGTTCCTATCGGCTCATAAAGTGATATTTCTCTGGTAATTTTCTTCCTTGCCCGAAACATCATCAGCAATTCATTATCTATGCATCTTGCAGCATAGGTAGAAAGTTTGCTTCCTTTATCGTAATGAAATGTGGATATTGCCTTTATTAGTCCGATTGTCCCTATAGATATGAGGTCTTCCATATCTTCTCCGGAACCGGCATATTTTTTTGCCACATGTGCTACCAGACGCAGATTTCTTTCTATGAGTATTTGTTTGGCTTTTTGGGCTTCTTCACCGTCCGACTCATGCATTATCTTCAGATAACCGGTCTCTTCTTCTGCAGATAGTGGTTGTTGAAACGTTTTCAAGGCACGCCCCCGGAAATCTTTTACTATATCTTATGTAGCATCAGCCTCATCTGTGCCTTTCCAAATTTTTTTGTAATTCAAAAAAAGAAAGGGTGTATTGCATAATACATCCCTTTCTCTAAGCCTGGTGCAACCATATTAAATTATCTGTATATTAGTTACAAGCCTCAAACTTCCATAACTGGCATGAATTCTTATAATATGTCCACTGACATACGTTAGAACCATCAGCTGTTCCGAATTCATATACATCCAAAGACTTCTTATCTGCAGAAGCCTTTGTCAAAATACCATAATTTCCATTTGCTTCCTTAACAATCTTGAACTTCTGCGGGTCCTGATTGTGCTCTGTATAAATCTGAACATTTGCACCATCTACATCCTCACCATATGCAATATCAAGCATATATCCTGTTCCATTCTTTAATGTTACATAGCCATCGCCGGTATTTGTTACATACCACTTCTGACCGGAAACACCTGTACCCTTACTAATTTCTACATTCTGGCCATTTGCACCTGTATTACCTGCAACCTGAAGATACTTCTGTGCATTAATATTCTTGATATAGTACCAGCCATCAGCAACTACAACGTTAGCATTTGTACCAGTGCTTCCGCCCTGAGTATAGTTTGTTGCTTCAAATACCCATACCTGGTTAACACCGCCATAGTAGCTATACTGAATTACATTTGTTCCATCTGTTGTTCCCTTGTTTGCTGCATCTAATCCCTTAGTATAATTACTTGACTTAGTAACAATACCATACTGATTATTTCCTGCTGATTTCAACATGAAAGTCTGCGGGTCTTTTCCATTCTCGTTCCAGATTTCAATATTTACAGCCTCTTCATTCTTTCCTCCGGTTACATCAAGCATGTAGCCAAGTGCATTCTTTAATGTAATTGCACCATTGCCCTTATTGGTCAGATACCACTTCTGACCTGCTGCTCCATTACCTGTACCAAGCTCAACATTAGCTCCGGCACTACCGTTATTACCTGCAACCTGAAGATACTTCTGTGCATTGACATTCTTAATATAATACCAGCCGTCCTTTAATGTGGCTGTTGTTCCTGTATTGGAAAATGAATTATTAGAACCTGTACTTCCTTGCTGCAAGCCTGCATCCGTATATGCCTGAAGAACCTTATAATAAGATGACTTAGGTGTGTTGAATCTTGAGAAAAGCAAAGGATTATTCTCTTTCACCCACGAAACATCATCGGAAATCCCCCAGAAAGTAACTCCTGTAATCTTTCCGCCGGCCTTCTTAATCTTGATAACATTAGACATCAACTGGTATAAATAATTTGCCTGCTGGCTCTCAGATTTATTACCACAATCCAACTCTGTAATCTGTACCTCAAAGCCTGCATTTACAAATGCCTGTAATGCCTGTGTATAGTAATCTACGCTTGGATATGTTACACCTACATGTGACTGCATTCCAACGCCATTACAGATTTTCTTATCAGAGTTAATGAAGTTAATCAATTTGATTACCTTATCTTTATCTATATATGTATTAAAATCATTATAGAATAAGCTTACCTTATCAGTTAACTTAAAGTAACTGATTGTATCATATGCAAACTGAAATGCTTTTTTCACAAATTCCGGTGAAGTGCCGCCTTTTCCATATACTGCTTCCCAACCTGAATTTGTTGCATGTAAATACTCATTTACAACGTCCCATGCATATACGCAGCTTCCGTACTTACCTGTATATACATGATTCATTACTGTCTTGATGTAGAATTCCATTCTGGCATCCATTGTTGAAGGACTTACATAACCACCATTTCCGGAATAATTATTTCTAAAAAACCATGATGGAGTCTGACTATGCCACACTAATGTATGTGCTCTAACACCAATTCCGTTCTCATAACAAATCTTCAAAGTCTTGTCAACTGTATCAAAATTAATCTTTGGCACATATGCCTCTTTGTAGTTATTAGGAATATAATAACCAAGAGACTTTGCCTGTGAAACTGTTATGAGAGTTGCAGAACCGCCAAGCATATGGTCCGGCTTCATCTCATTTTCCAAAGTAATACTGTTATACTGTGACTTAACATGCTGCAAGGTTGTACCGTTTTGAAGCTGATTCAGATTTATACATGTACCAACTCTTCCAAAGTAAGAGCCATATGTATTTAAGAGGTTATTCTCTGCTGCAAAAGCATCAACTGAAACATTAGCAAGCATAGTTGCTATAACCATTACCATACAGAATATTCTTAATAATATTCCATTCTTTTTTACCCTCATTCTTAATCTCCTTCGATTTTTATTACGAAAAGCGCTTTCCTTTTTTAGCTTATCTTAATTTCAAAACAGATACTTCTCATTCAGTGCTATTTTAACGCTATTTTTTATCAAATCTTACCAATACAAGCGCAAAATATTATTATTTTTTATGCACATTTACCATGATGTATTCAGTTTTGAGCACACTGTTTTATTAATAAATCAAAAAAAAGTGTATTTTTATATCAAAATACACTTTTTCTATATAATCTTACGAATAATTTATACATTTTCTTCTAAAAGAAAATCTGCAAAAATCTGATTGCTCACATCAATTCCCGCATCTGTCAGTGTAACCTTTTCACCGTCACACTCTAACACTCCCATATTTCCCCAACGCTTTAAGACATCACCATAGACATCGTCCATACTGATATCAAATGCATCTGCAAATTTCTTACAAGACACACCATCCATCATTCGTAATCCAAGATACATAAATTCTTCCATACATTCCGCCTTAGAAAGCTTCTGTACCTCTTCCTTCAACTCCTGCTGCCTCAGATATAATGTCATATCATCCGTATTCTTCCAACGAACATTCTCTACCATCGACGCCGCACCTAATCCAAAGCCTGCATAATTTTCTCTCGTCCAATATACTACGTTATGCTTACACTCATATCCGGGCTTTGCATAATTAGAAATTTCATATCTTTCATATCCCTGCTTTTTTAGCAAGGATTTAGTGTCCTGATACATGATTCTGTCCTCTTCCTCGTCAGGAATTGCAGGATAGCTTTCAATATTCTCAAAAAGTGGTGTGCCTTCTTCAATTATCAGACTATACGCCGAGATATGCTCCGGTTTCAAATCCACTGCTCTCTGTAATGTTTTACGCCATCCTTCTACACTTTGTCCCGGTATGGCAGACATCAAATCTATATTGATATTCGTAAAGCCAGCCTCTCTTGCCGCATAATAGGTATTCTCAAACTCCGCATAGGTATGGATTCGTCCCAACATCCTAAGCTCCTCATCTACAGCCGACTGCAAGCCGATACTAAGACGATTAATCCCCGACCTTTTCATCACACGAAGCTTCTCCGGCGACGCTGTTCCCGGATTCATCTCCATACTAATTTCCGCATCAGCCGAAATCCTATAGTACTCCTTTAGAACATCCATGCATTCACTTATCTGCCCTGCCTCGAGTATAGAAGGTGTTCCTCCGCCAAAAAATACAGTCTTTACCTCATAATCCTGATAAGCAGGTGCTTCCTTTATCATTTCCCTTTTGAGTGCCTCCAGGTACTCTGCCCTCGCCTCAGGCGTAGAAGGTGCTGACAAAAAATCACAATACTTACACTTTTGCACGCAGAAAGGAATATGAATATATATACTAAGCGACTTCATATGCATCTCTCCTCTATGTCACGACTCAAATGTCGCTATTTTACAATAACTCTCTCCATTTTACATTGTTTTCACTATATAGAATTATATAAAATATAAATATACTTTGCAAAATTATTTTATTATAAAAATTATAAGAATGACCATATCATATTTAATAAGGAGGTTTCTATGGATAAACAAACTATTCTATTATCAGATTGCTGTCGTTTCCATCTAGGCGACGAACCAGATGCATGGCAGGCCTGGTTCAATGATTCTGACTGGGAGGAAGTCACTCTTCCACACGACTGGTCTGTGGCACACCCTTTTTCTCGTGACTACTCTAGCGGTACTGGTTATCTTATTGGAGGTATCGGCTGGTACCGTATTCATATAATTCCTTCTGCTGCTTGGCAGGGTAAACGTATTTCAATTACATTCGATGGTATTTACAAGAATAGCCGTGTGTGGTGCAACAGCTATTACCTTGGCGAAAGACCTAACGGCTATATCTCATTCACTTATGATATTACAGACGCATTTCGATTTGATACAGAGAATATTATCTCGGTATACGTAGATCATCGCGAGATTTCGGACTCACGTTGGTTCACAGGCTCAGGAATTACCAGAAAAGTAACCTTAAATATAGAAGAAAACGTTCATCCTGTACCAAATGGAATCTTCTTTACCACACCTGAAGTATCAGAAGAAATGGCTACCTTCCATGTAGATAATGAACTTGTAAATACAGGAACCGAGACAGTACAGCTTCAAGTCACAAATTACCTGTTATCCCAAACAGGAAATACCGTCACCAAAGCATGTGCCTCCATAACACTTGCTAAGGGCGAGACCAAAACTCTTCATACAACTGGAAGTATCGACTCACCTATTCTTTGGTCTCCAAAAAACCCTTATCTTTATACCTTGAAAACTACAATATGCATCTTAAACAAAGCCAGTTCCGAAGAATACGTTGCATCTACTATATCTGTAGGCATTCGTACCTTCTCCTTTACACCAGATAAAGGCTTCTTTTTAAATAATAGACCTCTAAAATTAAAAGGCGTTTGCGTTCATCATGATGCTGGTTGCCTTGGCGCAGCAGTACTTGCTCCTGTTTGGCAACGTCGTTTAACCAAACTAAAAGTCATGGGTTGTAATGCCATCCGCATGAGCCATAATCCACATATGCCAGAGCTTTATGACCTCTGCGACTCTATGGGATTTTTGGTGATTGATGAAGCCTTTGATGAATGGGAAGGGCCCAAAAATAAATGGAGTACAGGGCATAATGTATACCCGCCAAAGCATCAAGGCTATTATGTCGATTTCCCTGCATGGCATGAACGTGACTTAGTAGACATGATTCGTAGAGATCGTAATCACCCCTGCGTACTTCTTTGGAGTATCGGTAATGAAATTGACTATCCTAACGATCCTTACTGTCATCCTTCCTTCGAAACTATGACTGGTAACAATGATGCGAACAAACCAGCTCAAGAAAGACAATATAACCCCTATCGTCCTAATGCAGAACGCCTGGCTGTTCTTTCCAAGCACCTATGCGACATTGTCAAAAGCACAGACACATCGCATCCCGTTACTCTTGCAGCCGCCTTTCCTGAGCTGTCAAGCACACTCGGATTTATTGATCCTCTCGACGTAGTGGGATATAACTACAAAGAACATCTATATGCTGAAAGCCATGCCCAATTTCCTGATAAACCATTTTTAGGAAGCGAAAACGGTCATACACTTAACGCTTGGAAAGCTGTAACAGATAATAACTACATATCCGGGCAATTCCTTTGGACGGGCATTGATTATCTAGGCGAAGCTCACGGTTGGCCTATCCATGGCTCTGGAGCAGGACTACTGACCCTTGCAGGATTCGAAAAATCCTCCTATTACCGTAGACAGAGTTTCTGGGCCACTGAGCCTATGGTTCATCTGACTACAACACTGGCCGACGAAGACTGTGGCGAGTTTACATCAGTATCGGAATCCTGGAATTATCCTTTAGGAGCAAAGGTACTTGTAAAGTGTTACACCAACCTTTCTAAAATAGAACTCTTTTTAAATGACAAGAGCTTGGGTATTTGGGAAAAATCAAAAGACAATGACTGTATTTGCTTACAGCTTTCCTATGAACCAGGTAAATTGCGAGCAACAGGCATTATGGAAGATTCCACCTGTATCGCACCATCGCATACCCTATATACCACCAGTTGCGCTTGTCAAATGGATTTCCATATTTGGGAAACCTCGAAACCAAAGTCTTTCTATCAGATTGAAGTCACGCTGCAAGATAGCAATGGGTACCGTGTATATAATGACAACACCATGCTCTATGTATCAGTAGAAAATGGTAATCTGCTAGGACTCGAAAATGGCAATCTTGCTGACATCACCGAGTATAGTGCTACCTATCGAAGTGCTTATAGAGGACAGCTTTTAATTTATGTAACTGCATTGGATGACACCGAACCTGTATCGGTGCATGTTTCTGGTGAAGGAATTCAATCAAAGACCATCGAGCTTCCTTTACCATAGATTGGAGATATTATGCGTAAATTCTTCTCATATGATAAATCCTTATCAACAGTAGAAACGCCTCAGGGAACACTCTCCCTATCCAAAATATTCTTTCCATTACTCATCGAAATGTTGCTTTTGAATACAATGGGAACCATTAACACTTTGATGCTTTCTCATTACTCTGATGATGCTGTGGCAGCTGTTGGTGCTGCCACACAGCTGCTTGGTATGATATTAACCTTTTACACCGTAATCAGCACAGGTGCTTCTATTGTCATCAATCACAACCTTGGCGCTGGCAATCAAAAAAGAGCCTCCGATGCCGCTTTTGCATCTATTGTCTCTTGCGGCATCATCAGTCTCATAGTTGGTACCAGCTTATCCTTAACTGCAAGACCTATATTAAAATTGATGCATTTAGAAGCTCATGTACTGGACTATGCGGTAAACTATTTTCAAATTGCAATGCAATTTTCTTTCTTCCAAGCAATTACCTCCAGTATCTCAGGCATATTTCGAAGCTATGGAAAACCTAAAGTATCCGTTACTGTATCAATTTCCATGAACGTTTTTGTAGCAATACTGGACTATATCATCATTTTTAGGCCAATTGAACTACCTTTAGAGGGTGTAAGTGGAATTGCAATTGCCTATGTTTTGAGTGAGGCCTTCGGCTTGATTATGATAGTCTGTTTCCTGTGGAAAATACCTTTAGGACTTCACCTAGAAGAAAAGAACTTTAGGACGCTAGCTATTATAGGAAATATCCTACGTGTAGGTATTCCTGGAGGAATTAGTTCCATCTCCTACAATTTATCACAAGTAGTATCTACCTCCATCATTGCCATTCTAGGAACCACCGCCATCTCAACCAAAATCTATGTATCCAATATCGTATTCTATGTCTACGTCTTTGGAATGACATTAGGAATCTCAGCTTCTTTGATGATTGGCTGGATGGTCGGTGCAGGCAAATATGAACAGGCCTATCGTTTGAATTTGCAGAGCCTAAAAATAACCATTACTGCAAACCTTCTATTTTCTATACTGATTTTTATCTTTGTCCAACCTCTCTTAGGCTGTTTTACCTCTGACCCTGCAATTATTTCTATGGGTAAAACACTTATGCTTATTGATATTATGGTGGAAATAGGAAGAGGCTTTAACCATATTGAAGAAAACTCTCTACGCGGTGCTGGAGATGTTGTTTATCCTATGATTGTCTCCATGATTTCCTGTTGGACTATGAGTATTCTTTTCTCCTACCTATTAGGCATCAAATTCAGCCTAGGCCTTGCAGGCTGCTGGATTGCATTTGGTATGGATGAATTTTTCCGAGGCATAGCATACCTAATGAGATGGCGTTCCCGAAAATGGACAACAAAATCAATTGCGCATCCCTAATCTCAACATCAAAAGCGGCAGCTACCATTTGGTAACTGCCGCATAATTATTACTTACATAGGCTTTTGCTGAGCTTCAATTAATTGCGCTGTCAGCTTTTCGTATTGTCCCGGAGACATTCCCGTATATTTCTTAAACACCTTGCTAAAATAACACTCATCTCTAAAACCTACTCTATAAGCAATCGCTGCTATTTTCATAGATGTCGTCCCCAATACTTCTCGAGCATGTTGAATTCTAATCTCATTTAAATAAACAAAAATAGTTTTTCCAATCGTCTTTTTAAATACTCTGTTTAAATAGTCAAAATTGCAAGCGAATTCATCTTCTATCATCTTACTGGATATATCTTTATCATAATTCGCATTTAGATATCCTAGCACCTCATGCACCTTATGATAGGACTGAGGAACACCTTGCGTTCTCTTCAACATCTCTATGGACACAGATTCTCTTGCAATTTCTACAAATGCCTCCACCAACCGACAAGCACATGACACCTTGTAATTTTCCATCTGATTACAATTATGTTCCATCGCCTCTTGCACCAAACGTATTACCTTAAGATAAGTATTGCCAGTGCTTAAGGATATTTTCTTTGGAAAACAAATCCTTGAATCCTGATATCGTTGCCAAGAGCCACCATCTTCTTGTAATGACTCACTACGAAGCCGCATACATCTTTCCATAAATCTGCTGTTCTCTCGTCGCCGCTTTATCTGCGGATGCCGAAAATGAATATAATAATATTCACAATACGATGCCTCCAAGCCAAAATGGATATAATCTGGATCTAATAAGATAACATCTCCCTCTGTCAGTACATACTTTTTATTATTCTCCTGCAAATAAAGAGTTCCCTTCGTCATAATATAAAGAATCCATTCATCCGCTTGCCTTTTTCTATGCACATAAGGCGGCTCTAAGACCGCCTTATCCACCAATCTCACTTGTGGCAAAATATTTCCATTGATTTCATAGTACATACTCCACGATTACCTCTCATCTCCTAAGTACTATAATGAACTACAATTCCTTATTAACCTACGTCCGGCTCATCTCTAAGCACTATGGTATCCCTAACCTTACCCTCTGTTTCAAAAACAATAATCTCGTTCATTCCAAATTTCAGAAGTGGTGCCGGAATGTATAATCTCTTCTGTGGTCCAATCTCCCAAAACCTTCCGATATTGAACCCATTCACAAATACACATCCCTTCCCCCAGCCTTCGAAATCCAGGAAAGTATCTCCCTTCTGCGTTACCTCAAAAGTAAACTTATAAAATGAAGGGGTGTTTTCCACATATGCTTTATTAAAATCAAGTTTATTCACATTATCTAAAGGTAATGGATACTGCAACCAATTATTATGCATATGACCATTAATCTGCACACACTGATCGATACCCTTACGCTGGTGTGCAAGACGAGGTCCAAAATTTACACGCCCCATATTCTCGACAAGAATATCTAAAGCCTCTCCTTGTTCAAAAGAAACCTTTACTTCATGCTCTTTTTGTAATTCTAAGTCATAAAGAGTAAGTACTGGCTTTTGACCTACAAATATATTTGCTCTGTCGTTTGCCTGCCATAAACGAATTTTCTCCATATTCTCTTCTGTATCCAATGTAGAATGATACAAAATATAGCCATAAGACTGTCCTAATCGTTCCATAGACTTAGGCTGTACATCTTCGATAGGACTACTCAAATCCTCCAATACCGAGAATAGACTAACCTTTTCTTTTACTTCAAGCTCTCCATATGCCTTCCGTTCAATCTTGGTGCTAAAAGTAACCTCTGGAATATCAGCGTATTTTGCAACCACCTCTCGATAACGACAATACTTCTCTGTAATCTGACCATCCTCTGTCAATACAGCATCATAATCATAAGAAGTCACATCTGGCGTCAACTCATCATAATAGTTGGAACCATTCATAAAGCCAAAATTTGTTCCTCCCTCAAACATGTATATGTTGACATGACCAAGCTCTAGCATCTTATCTAAATCTTTTACGCTTTCTTCTAAATTACCGCGCATATGACCACCATTACCCCAATGATCAAACCAGCCAACCCAGAACTCTGTACACATAAGAGGTCCGCCTTTGGTATATTGTTCTAACACTTTGAAACGCTCTTCTGTTCTCGAACCAAAGTTTCCTGTCGGAAGAACCCCATCCATACAACCTCCATTAAGGCTCTCTGGATATGGACCATCTGAGGTAACAAGAGGAACTGTCACTCCATACTTCCTCATCATATCTTTTATAGACTCCATATAGGCCTTATCATTGGCATAGTATCCATACTCATTCTCTACCTGCATCATAATGACATTTCCACCACACTCAATCTGATAAGGGACAAGCTTTGGAATCAATACACTATAATATTCCTCTACCGCTTGTAAAAAAGGAGAATAGCTTACTCGAAACTGCATTCCATCTTCCTTGAGCAGCCACGCCGGCAGACCGCCAAACTCCCACTCAGCACATATATAAGGTGACGGACGAATAATCACATAAAGTCCTAACTCTTCAGCTAGTTTTATGAATTTCTCAATATCAAGGATTCCATCAAAACAAAATGTACCCTTTTGTGGTTCATGCATATTCCACGGCACATAGGTTTCAACTGTATTACACCCCATCGCCTTACATTTTTCTAATCTGTCTCTCCAATATTCGGGTACTGTACGAAAATAATGTATTGCACCTGAAATAATCTTATATGGTTTCCCATCTAAATAAAAATTGTCTTTAATCTCAAACCTAGCCATCACATCCTCCTTATATAGCCAAAGGTTAAAAAGGGAGTGCCAACTCCCAGAATCAGCACTCCCAGATTGTTCGACAGAATCACATCTATCTATTAAAACATAAATCTTATTTATACAATTTATCAAACTGTGCCTGTAATGCTACTGTAACATCTTCAATACCAGCCTGCTTCAAAGCTGCCTGCATCTCAGCAACAATCTCTTCTGCAGTTCCATTGTATTTACCAAATGAAATCTGCTTAGTATAATTTGTATAAACTTCATTGACATTCTGAATCTTAGCCTGAATATCATCTACTTCTGGAACGAACTGACCATATGGATAATCAATCTTTAGTTTATCATACTCTGCATATAACTTATCAATTGCATCCCAATTCTTAGTTGCATCTTTGATTTCGATATTATCGTTACGTCCCCACCACCAAGACGTCATACCGTTGATATTGTCTGTATCAGAATTATATCCTTCTGGAATTGTACGAAGACCGTTCGCATCAATTTCATAAGAGATTCCTTCAATACCATAGTTGATTAACTTATAACACTCTGGGTCATTTCTTAACAAATCATATACCATAAGTGCTCTCTCTGGATTTTCACTTGCCGCTGAAACTGCCATTGCACCATGAGTTATAGAAAGAGCTACTACATTCTTAGTTTCCTCACCAAAATAGAAGAAGCCTGTTTCTGCATCTGCATCATCCTGATAAATTGTATTTGCAGCTGTTGCACTACAAAGATCAGTCCATGTCTGTGTATGATGCTGCTCTGCTGCTACACGTCCAATTCTGTAATCATCTCTGTTTGAAGAAGCTGTATTATTTAATACGTCTGTCTTCCAAACGCCAATTCCATCCCACTCCTTCATCATCTTTGCATATTCAACCATCATATCTGTATCTGAATATGCAGGTGTAACGATTGTATATAAATCATCCTTTGTACCACCCCAAAGAGCGCCTGAACAAATACCATCAACTGGTACAAAGTTGCTATGAGAAGCAATCCATCCATTTGCCATCTGAGAGTAATGTGTTCCATCTGAATCCCATGGAATAATATCAGGGTAAGCTTCCTTCACATATTTAAAATATGTTGTCATATCTTCCCAGCTATGAACACCGTCTGCAAGACCTGCTTCCTTAGCCCAGTCAAGACGATATGCATAACCATGATTTGTCCACTGTGCATAATTGTTCTCTGGCATCAAATAAATTTCGCCATTGTACTTACAAAGCTCCCACTGCTCAGGAGAAACACTTGCCCATGTCTGTGGAGCATAAGTTTTAAGCATATCTTCGCTCAATTCAAGGAAAGCACCATTCTTTGCATTTGGCCATGCATCTAACCAGTCAGATGCAGTACCAACAAGGTCTACCGAGCCATCCATCTGTGCTAATGTTAAATTATAGTTTGCAAGATAATCTGTCCAACCAATGAAATAAAGCTCTAACTCTGCATTTACTTTCTCCGTCAAAATGGCATTAAGCTTTGTCATCATCTCATCAAGTCTCTCAGCTGCACCACCTTCTGGCTTATCGCCTGTAAACATATAACTGATCACCACATGCTCAGAAGTGTCAACCTCTAAGCTCTCTGAACCTGTTTTTGCAGATTCACCGTTGCCGCCACAAGCAGTTAATCCCATCACCATACTTGAAGCTAGAAACATCGCAAGTAATTTCTTTTTCATGTTATAACCCTCCATTTTCTTATTTATTATCTACCTCACCTTGAGGTTACGATCAAAATATTGTTCAAAATTAACCTTTAACAGCGCCTACCGTAATTCCACTAATAAAATATTTCTGTATAAATGGATATAATAAAACGATAGGTCCTGTAGCTAATACGGCATTCGCCATTTTTACAGTTTCTTGTGGAATATCCGCAAGTGTTACATATTGTCCTGCAACTGAGTTTTTCAGTGCATCCATTTTATTAACAACCTCATACAAAGTATACTGTAGTGGTTTTACATCAACCTTAGAGCTTAGGAATAGCGAAGACTGATACCACTCATTCCAATAGCCCAAAGCTAGAAACAAACCAATTGTTGCTAGCGCAGGCTTTAGCATTGGCAAAATTAATGCTGTAAAAATCTTCATATCTCCTGCACCATCAATCTTACCCGACTCCGTAATCTCATGTGGAATTGCCTTTACAAAATTCTTCATGAGTATGATTAACCACGGAGACATCATCAACGGTAACAACACCGCAAAATAACTATCCTTCAGTTTGTAAGTTTGTGTCATCAGCAGGTAGTAAGGCGCAAGACCTGCTGAAAACAAACTTGTAAAATAAATATAGAATGAAATCACATTTCTAAAAGGAAAGTCTTTTCTTTGCAATGCATATCCTGTCATAGAAATGATAGATAATCCACATACAGTTCCAACAAGTGTTAATATGATAGTCAGCAAATACGACCACCAAATTCTACCACTTTTACATACCATCTCATACGCATCTAAGGACAACTCCCTAGGAATCAACTGAACTCCTTCCGCTCGCAAAAGCTCCTCTGATGCAAACGAACTACCCACAATTAAAAGAAAAGGAAATATACATGCCAGTGCATATAATGTAATAACAACATAACCAAATCCTCTAATTATTTTATCTGACGTTCCAAGCTTAACCTTGGCACCACTTTGAATTTCCTCTTTATTTTTTGCCATTTTATTGCCTCCCATATTCTTACAGCTATACGATCCGCCCTATTAGAACAATGAATAATCTGGTTCGATTTTCTTAACAATATAATTAAATGTCATTACAATCACAAATCCAACAATGGACTGATATAAACCAACCGCTGATGCTGTAGAGAAGTTAAAGTCTGTCATTGTAGCTCTGTAAACAAAGGTCTCAATAATATCAGTTGTGCTATAAAGCAAAGAATTCGTTCCAATTATGTTATAGAACAATCCAAAATTTCCTTTCACAATACCACCTAGCGCAAACAACAGCAGAATAACGATTGTCGGCTTCAAGCTAGGAAGAATTATGTATCTGATTTTCTGGAACGCATTCGCTCCATCAACTCGTGATGCTTCAATCATTTCCGCATCAATTCCCATAATTGCTGCAAAATATACTACAGAGTTATATCCTGTTTGCTGCCAGAGATAGATAACAACCAGAAGCACTGTCCAACAATAAGGATCCGCATAAGGCTGCCATCTCTCTAATCCCATAGATGTCAGTATACTATTTACAAAACCTGTATCATAATTCAACAAATTATATACCAAAACACCTACCAAAACCTGTGATATAAAATATGGTAGAAACATCATCGTCTGTGAAACCTTCTTAAACCATTTAGAACGCATCTCATTTAGCAGAATTGCCACCACTACTGCCAATAAATTTCCTAAAAGAATAAAAGCTAAGTTATACAAAATTGTATTTCTTGTTAAATCAAACAGCTTTCCGGATTCGGCCAAAAACTCAAAGTTCTGCAATCCTACAAATTTACTTCCAAAGATTCCATCACGATAGTTGTACTTTACAAACGCGACATATATTCCTGGCAACGGCATATAGCTAAATGCAAAGAAGAAAATAATCGCTGGTAAACACATCAGTGTCAAAACACGGTATTTCCAAACTTTCTTCCAAAACGGAATCCTACTAGTTTTCACTCCTGTTTTAATCTTCTCTTTTTGCTTAATCATAACTTATCATCTCCCATATACCAAAACAGTCAACTTTTAGTTTTGCAACCGATTTCATGCCTTAATGATAGCATTATGCACATCTTATGTCAAACTATTTTTAAACTACTTTTGTATTTTGATTAATATGTTCATCTTTTTATTGCCTTTTTTGGTAATTGTGCACATCTTGTTAGTGATACGAAAATCTTCAAAAGTAAAAATATGTCGTTATCTAATGTTAAAACCCCATTTTTTTAGAATCCGATTTCATACCAAAGAATAAATAATCCACTATAAACAAAAAAGTTCTATCCAAGAGTCCACACTCTTGAACAGAACCATTTCCCTTCCAATCAACCTTTATTAACTTATACTCTTATATTTCCGATGCAGACTTAGCAATTCCACTACTCTGCCTAATCACCAGCTTCGGTGTAACAGTCTGCAACATAGACACTTCTTTTCCTTCAATTACAGCTATTGCTGTTGCGATCAGTTTTCTACCAAACTCCTCATAATCATAATCTACACTTGTAAGATTAGGAACCGCAATACTCGTCAAAAAAGTATTATCCTGACTCACCACAGAAATATCCTCTGGAATACGATATCCATGCTCCAAAATACTTCGAACAGCACCTACTGCCGAAAAGTCATTAATTGCCACAACCGCTGTTGGAACAGTACCCTGTTCAAAAATCTTATTCATCAGCTCATAACCACTTTCTGCATTATAGCTCCCCTGCGTTAGCAACAGCTCCGGGCAAAAATCTATTTTATTCATCTGCAAAATCTGTTTATAACGCTGCACTTTTATAAACGTAGATGAAACATCCATACTACCACCAATCATAGCAATCTTTCTATGATTCAAAGATAGTAAGTGCTCCATCAATAAATCCATCACTTTCATAGCATCAATCTGTACCATATGACACTGTGTACCATCAAGCTTTCCCGTTACAATGACCGGTGTCGTAGTCATAATCTGATTGACAAATTCTGAATACTCTAAATTTGTCGACAAATCATCTACACTTCCACCTACCTGAATAATCGCATCAACCTTCTGCTCCTGCAGTTTCTCCAATAAGGCCTTCTCCTGTTCAAGAACATCTAAAGAATTACTTGATAATAACGTATATCCCGCCTCATGCGCTGCTTTTTCACATGCCACGAACAGCGCTGCATAGAACGGATTTCGAACATCAGCAGTCAACAAACCAATGACCTTACTTCGGGTATCTGCAAGTCCCCTTGCTAAGGCATTCGGTTTGAAATTATACTTTTCAATCAATTGAAGCACACGCTCCTTCTTCTCAGGCCGTACCTTGGCACTGCCGGTAAGTACTCTAGACACTGTAGATGGCGATACTCCCGCTTCTCGCGCAATATCATATATCGTAATTGCTTTATTTTCATTTGTTCTTGATACTTGCATTGCATTTTCTCCAATAAAATATTTGAAACCGATTTCTTACACACTAATCATAGCTTATAAAAAAGCTACCTGTCAAGTGCACAGCTATTTTTAAATCATAAGAATTTTCTAATTATTTAAAAACAGGTAGTCAGCTCTATCACCAACTACCTGCACCTTAACCTATTTACCTTCATCAAGCTTCAGAACAGACATAAATGCCTTCTGCGGTATCTCCACATTACCAACCTGACGCATTCTCTTCTTACCTTCCTTCTGCTTCTCTAAGAGCTTCTTCTTACGGGTAATATCACCACCATAACACTTAGCCAATACGTCCTTGCGCATCGCCTTAACAGTCTCTCTGGCGATAACCTTACCACCAACTGCTGCCTGAATCGGAATCTCGAATAAGTGTCTTGGAATCTCATCCTTTAATCTCTCGCACATTCTTCTGCCACGCTCATAAGCAGACTCCTTATGCACGATAAAGGAAAGTGCATCCACTTCCTCCTTATTAATCAGTATATCCAGCTTCACAAGCTCAGACTGCTCATAGCCCTTAATATCATAGTCAAAGGACGCATAGCCTCTTGAGCGTGACTTCAAAGCATCAAAGAAGTCATAAATAATCTCATTTAACGGTAACTCATACTTCAAGAGTGCTCTCGTACCCTCTACGTATTCCATACCCAGATATCTGCCTCGTCTTTCCTGACAAAGCTCCATAATCGAACCAATAAACTCTGTTGTTACCATAATCTCAGCAGTAACAATCGGTTCCTCCATATAGTCAATCTCTGACGGGTCCGGTAAGTTCGACGGATTGGTTAACTCAATCACCTCACCATTGGTCTTATATACCTTATAAATAACGCCCGGAGCTGTTGTAACCAAATCAAGATTGTACTCTCGCTCTAATCTCTCCTGAATAATCTCAAGATGTAACAAACCTAAGAAACCACATCTGAAACCAAAACCAAGTGCAATCGATGTCTCCGGCTCATAATGCAATGAAGCATCATTCAGCTGAAGCTTCTCCAGAGCATCTCGTAAATCCGGATACTTCGCTCCATCTGCAGGATATAATCCGCAATAAACCATGGATTGAACCTTTTTATAACCGGGTAATGGCTCTGCACACGGACGATTTGCATCCGTAACCGTATCACCCACTGCTGTATCCTTTACATTCTTAATGGAAGCCGTAATATATCCAACCATACCGGCTGACAGCTCCTCACACGGAATAAACTGACCTGCACCAAAGTAACCAACCTCAACAACATCTGCTGTGGCACCTGTTGCCATCATACGAATCTTAGTTCCCTTTGAAACCTTACCCTCCATCAGGCGACAGAAGATAATAACACCCTTATAGGAATCATATAGTGAGTCAAAGATTAACGCCTGCAATGGGTTATCTGCACTGCCCTTTGGTGCCGGAATCTTCTCTACAATCGCCTCTAATACATCCTCAATACCAATACCATTCTTCGCTGAAATCAAAGGTGCATCCTGTGCCTCAAGACCAATAACATCCTCAATCTCATTCTTCACCCAGTCAGGCTGGGCACTTGGTAAATCTATCTTATTAATAACAGGGAATACATCCAAATCATGGTCCAATGCAAGATAAACATTTGCCAAGGTCTGTGCCTCAATTCCCTGTGCCGCATCCACTACCAGAATCGCGCCATCACATGCAGCTAACGCTCTACTTACCTCATAGTTAAAGTCAACATGTCCCGGAGTATCAATTAAATTAAAGATATACTCCTCGCCATTCTGCGCTTTATATACAGTTCTAACAGACTGCGCCTTAATCGTGATACCACGTTCTCTCTCTAGCTCCATATTATCCAGAACCTGCTCCTGCATCTCTCTACTGGTCAAAAGTCCTGTCTTCTCTATAATTCTGTCTGCCAACGTTGACTTACCATGATCGATATGTGCAACAATACAGAAATTCCTGATTTTACTCTGGTCTATCTGCGACATAATCTTCCTCCAAACTCTTCCAATCTATGTGTTTTCATAATCCGTTTAAGTATAACACATAAAATATGGAATTGTCTATGGAGGAAAATCCTATTATTCACCCGTCTTCTCCCTTTAAAACCATTGCAATTATATGCGCCAAAGGCTCACAGGCATTCATAGCCTCCTCTACCGTATTGGTCTGTGCCCCCAACTCCACTAAAAGACTTTTGGCACGATAATGCATATTGTAGCGATAACCCTTTAAATATATTTTTCTGGTAATGTCAGGATAATACTCCTGTGCCGCCAGATTCATCTGAAAGGCAAAGGACAGATTATCCTGTACATAAGGATTTGGCAAAGAGGTTAATTCTCCCATAGCCCTCGTATAGCTTAATCCATTAAAGAACATGAACTTTGCAACTTCTTTTCCCTGCACCGTAGTCACCAGCTTCGTATCCTCAGGAACCGCATCTCTATGTAGGTCTATGATAACCTCTATGGTAGGATACTCTGCAAGTACGGCTTCCACTCCCTTTGCAGCCTCAGTATATGCATAATCACGACTCTCCACGTCGTACTGCCCCAAATGATGAATCACATTGAAGCCGTATTGGTCTCGTAGTATCCTTGTCAGATATTCCCCTACTCCCATAATGGTTGTCTCAGCCCGCGCCGGGTCTGAGTCAACATAGGTTTCTTGTGAATGTGTATGATAAATCAATATCTGTGGTTGTGAGTTGTCCTGTTTTAATGTTGCATCAAAGCCCATCAGCTTATCATAAACCAACTGTGATTCCTTGATTTGTGTCGTTGCATCCTCCGTATAAAATTTCCCTTTTACAAAAGCCATGTCTGAAAGCTGCTCCTTCGTATAGACAACACTCTTCTCCTTCGCAGGTCGAAAACCGTCTTCATCTATATAAATGACATCACTTGCAGATGCCTCATTTGCAGCCTCAGCTTCCTGCTCATCTGTTGAATCAGGAACTGTCTGCATCGATATTGCCTCCTGTTTCTTGGTTTCTGCATCAGAAGCTGTCACTTCCCCCTCACTACTTTCCTGTACCTGAGCAGTCTCCTGTATGTCCTTATTTTCTTCCTGCATCATACGTATCAGTTCCTCACCACTATAAGGCTGCGCTGACTGTGTAGCATATACATATTCCTGTGTATCCTCCAAAAAGCTTACCATTGGTATCTGTTCCCATATATTCTCATAAACAGTAACCGCCGGATTATCTTTTGGTTCACTGTCCATATATCCAACCAAAGGCTGCACCATAAGAAGCAACCACATTATCAGCTTTTCTGCAAATTCACGAATCTCTCATCTCCCCCTTCCGACCCGGCTATATCGAAAGTGCGATGTTAATCGCCTCTGCCAGTGTCTCACTTAATCTCTTGGTAATTTCATCAATATTTTTGGTGGTCACATACATATTATGGAGCTGTGAATTTTCTCTTGCCCGATAACAAATCGTACGTGCATGAACATCCTCTGCTGAAGTCATCTCCTCAAGCGCATCTACAACAATTGTCTGTGCATCCACTACCATAGGCACTCCAATCGCAATTACAGGAATCCCAAGGCTATCCTTACACAAAGCATCTCTATGATTTCCCACTCCTGAGCCCGGTTGTATTCCTGCATCAGAAATCTGCACGGTACGGCTCAAACGCTTCGTACTTCGTGCCGCCAATGCATCTATTACTATAACTATGTCCGGCTTAGTCTCCTTTATGACTCCTTTTACAATTTCCAAGGTTTCCATACCTGTCTTTGCCATAACACCGGGTATCAGACTGCTAATACTATGCATCTGTCTGCCGCTATATGCCTGTTTTCCATACTCTCTTAATATATGTCTTGTGATATTCAGATTATCCACTGTACTCGGCCCCAAAGCATCTGCTGTCACATCACGATTGCCAAGCCCTACCACCAGCACTGACTTCTCCTTATGAATATCAGGCAGAACATCTTTAAGCTCTCTTGCCAGTTCCTTTGCAATACTTGCATGATATTCTTCATCATCCTCCTGAAGGCTCGGTGCTTCAACAGTAATATAGGTTCCTACCGGCTTTCCCATACTCTTTGCAGCGTTTCTCGTCTTTATCATTACCTTTGTAACACGAACCTCCTCAAGACAACGATACTCCTCAATGGCAATACCGTGCATATGCTCCGCATCTGCCCGTTTCATTTCCTCTGTTGCTTCCAATGCCAGGTCCGTTCTAATCTGATAATCCTTCATAACACATCCATACCTTTCCAAAAATCATAATATATCCATATTTTTCTCGTTTTTTTTCAGAATATGTATTGACAGAAACAGTTCCATAAATTACAATATTTGAGTATGTTTACATTAGAACGTCCGTGTCCGGATTTAATGAAACATTTTCATTTGTACGAATACATGATTTTATGAAAATGGGAGGTGTTAAGCATGGCAAACATCAAATCTGCAAAGAAGAGAATTTTAGTTAATCAGACAAAGGCTGACAGAAATAAGGCTATCAAATCTGGTGTTAAGACTGCTATCAAGAAAGTATATGCAGCTGTTGAAGCTAATGATAAGGAAGCTGCTGCTGCAGCTTTATTAAACGCTACTAGCGTTATTGATAAAGCTACATCTAAGGGCGTATATCATAAGAATTATGCTTCTAGAAAAGTTTCTCGCTTATCAAAAGCTGTTAACCAGATGGCTTAATCGATATATAGAGACATTTTAAACAGTCCATACCGTCATGTGGACTGTTTTCTTTTTGCGTGAAAGCAATGAGCCGTGCAATAAAATAAGAAGATAAGAAATGATTGCTTGCAAGCACTTTCTTATCTTCTTATTTTATTATAGGGCGAATGCCCACGAACGAGCAAGCGAAGCTTGCGAGTGGCGCACGGCGAAGCTTGCGAGTGGCGCCCGACTCACTCGCGATATTTCACCAACGGATAGCGCTCATTCATCCATGCTATCGCCTCTGCCAATCCATCTTCATTGAACGCAAAGTACTCCGTTAGCTTCTTCTCTTCCTTTGTTGCACCAAAGCAAAAAGGCTCCGGCCAGATATACACCTGCAGCTTCTTCTCTTCCTCTACCGTTGCCTGTCGAAGCATGAATCGCATTCCTTGATGGCTTCCCGTAAAATCTTCCTTCTTAACAAAGTTTAAAGACAGGAAATCCTTTCTTTCCAGCATTATCTACACCTCCACACCGGTCTGTGTAAGCACCTCTGTCAAAGCACCTTCCTTAGAAATATACTTATATTCCGCCTCTGCCGGCTCATGGAAGACAGGATATCTGTTAATATAAAAGGCATCCATTCCTGCCGCAACAGCACCTGCCACATCTGACTTCAGCTCATTTCCTATCATCACACACTCCTGCTTATCAAGTTCATAACGCTCACACAGAATATTATAAAAGTCGGGGTCCGGCTTCATACATCCCTCATCCGAAGAAATCAGAATGCCATCAAAATACGGTATAAGCCCCGTCTCTTCTAACTCCTGCCATGTAAAGCTTCTCTGCGCATTGGATAAGAGATATATCTTCTTCCCTGCACGTCTCAAAGCATCCAGTGTTGAAAGTGTATCCGGGAACAGACACAAATAAATCAATGACAGACGTCTGAAATTCTCGCAGCAATACTTTACCTCGTCCTCTGATACAAAATATCCATTCCACCAGAATACCTCTCTAAACACATCTTCAATCTGTATCTCCGGTCTTGTATGCTCACTTGGCATCTGACGATAGCGTTTCTCAATTAATGTATAAAATCTCTGAAACTTTCTCCACGAAAAAGCATATCCTTCCTTACGAAGCCATTTGGCATATTTCTTAAAGAAATTCTTACTGCTCTCATCTGTATGAATATCAATCAATGTTCCATATAGGTCAAAAATATAATTCTGATACATATACCATCCTCCATCCTATAATAATACCGAGTCCTCAAAATCAGGAATAAAGCTTTCTGTCGCTGTATCTCCCTCCTGAATAAAAGCATTCTCAATTCCTATGGAAAGAGCATAATCAATAACCCTCTCGTACTCTCTTGGCGTAATCCTGCGATTAATCTCAGGATAATCCTTCATAGCCTCTAACGGCGTATATTGATTCATAATACTAATATAAATATCATTTCCATAGGTCTCATACAAATATTTCAGAACCGCCTTGGAATCCCTTGTATTCCCCGGCAATATCATATGTCTTACCACAACTCCACGCTTTAGCAAGTCATCTTCAAACACCGGCGTGCCTACCTGTCTTATCATCTCCGCAATCGCTGCCGATGCTACCTCAAAATAATCCGGTGCATTGGAATACCTCGCCGCCAAGTCTCTACTATAATACTTACAATCCGGCAGATAAATATCGACCAGCCCCTCAAGCATCCGCAAGGTCTCTACCTTTTCATAGCTCCCTGTGTTATATACAATAGGAATCACCAATCCCTGCTGCTTTGCTAACTCCAAGGCTTCCACAATCTGCAGTACATAGTGTGAAGGAGTCACAAGATTAATATTATGTGCCTTCTTCTCTTGTAGCTTTAAGAAAATTTCCGCCAGACGACTGACGGAAATCTCTTCTCCCAAATCTGCTAATGCTATTTTCCTATTCTGACAATATACGCATCGCAATGCACATCCGGTAAAAAACACTGTACCGGAGCCATAAGTTCCACTTATCGGCGGCTCTTCCCACATATGAAGCGATGCTCTTGCCACACGAAGCTCTCCCGATACACCACAGTAACCATTCCTGCCATGTTCTCTGTCTGCCTGACAGCCTCTTGGACACAAATCACATACTGCCATCAGCCAACCTCCAAAAGCCACTTATTCAGGCAACGATATACCTCATCCGGTTCTATCGGCTTAGAAATGTGACCATTCATTCCACTATTGTATGATTTTTCCACATCAGTAGCCAGCGCATTTGCAGTCATGGCAATAATTGGAATCTTCTTACAATCTTCTCTTTCTATACTTCTGATAGCCATAGTAGCCTCATCGCCCTTCATAATCGGCATACGAATATCCATGAAAATCAAATCATAAGTTCCCTCTGCAGCGTCACGAACCATCTCTACTGCTTCCTTACCATTGTGCGCTTCATCAATAGCAAGCTCTGTATCCTCCAGGAAGCCTTTTACAATTTCCATATTAATACGCTTATCCTCGACAATCAAAACACGTTTACCCGTGTATTTATGCCGTTTTGCCGGCTCAAGTATAATCTCAAAATCATCAGCTGTATCACAAAGAACCATCGGAATACACACTGATACTTTGGTTCCTTTACCAACCTCACTATCAATCTCAATCGTTCCGCCCATGGTATCCACAAGATTCTTTACAATCGCCATACCAAGTCCCGTACCTTCAATCTTATTTGACAATGCAGTTTCTTCTCGCTCAAACGGTAAGAACACCTTACTGATAAACTCCTTACTCATACCGATACCATTATCTGTAATCACAAATCTCATACTGCAATTATTCATGGTATCCCAGCTGTCTTCTATCGCTTCCAGACTAATCTGCCCATTCTCCTGCGTATATTTTACTGCATTCGATACCAGATTGGTCAATATCTGCTTAATACGCACCTCGTCTGCGATTACACTTGCATGGCGTACCTTATCATAGCGAATCTCAAGACTTTGATTATTCGCCTGACATTTATTTGCGAAGACATTTTCCAACTCCACAAACAGCTTTTCAAGATTACAAGGCTTCTCATGAAGCTCCGTAATACCGCTTTCAATCTTATTCATATCCAGTACATCATTAATCAGTGCCAGCATATCCTCTGAAGAAGACATAATCACGTCAAGGCACTTGTTCACCTCATCCGCTTCCCCAAGACGCTTCTTCGCAAGATAAGTCATACCAAGAATAGCATTCATAGGTGTTCTCAGGTCATGAGACATGTTGGAAAGGAATGAACTCTTCGCATGATTGGCACTCTCTGCCTGCTGCAAAGCCTTCTCCAAATCCTTGCTCTTCTTTGCTAAGAGCTTGGTCATCTCCAACTCCTTAGCCTTCACACGAAGCTCTCTTTGAAGTTGCTCTGCAACCCACATCTCATGCTTCTTTGCTTCATCTATATTCTTAATCAAAATAACCATACGCGAACCGGAAGGAACCTTAACCTTTGTAATGTACTCATGGTAATAATGAATATTCCCTTCCTTATCTACCAGACGGTATTCACATTCTGCCATACCATCCTGCTCATACTTGGCATCAGACAACTCTCTTTGAAACTTCTCCTTATCCTCCTCATGCACACTGTCCATGAAGGTTTGAAAAAAGTCCTCATAATTACCCTTCTCTGGAATTCCAAGAAGATTCTCCGAGCAATGAATAAACTCATACTTATCTGCCTCTACATCTCGCGATGCAACCAGCATATATACATTGGTCAATGCAACAGAAGCCAATACCTCATTGGTACGAATCTGCATCTCCTCCGTATAGTCACACAACGCAAAAATCATCTTCTCATTGCCAACACCATACTCAGGAACCGGAAAACACTGCAATAGCTTCCAGTTACCATCATTAGACTCATAAATAAACTCTATCTTCTTCTTGCCCTCTGCAAAATTATGCTTTACATCTTCTACATCTGTCAGCTGACGGAACATATCACGATACGGAGCTTTTGCCCATGTATGATAAGCTCTCTCCATTAACTGTCCAAAATCTCCTGTCAGATTCTTAATGTAGTTACCATATCGCTCTGCAGAACGGATAATCTCATAGGAATCTGTATTCAAATCAACTACATATACCTCAAAATAGTCTCTACTAAAGTGCATCAGCATCTCATCTCTTTGTCTCTGCTCATTCTGCTGCTGCACAATACCAACGGCATTCTTATATGAGAAAACAACCACAGGTTCATCCTCACTATAATTCCTTGCCTTGGTAATTTCCAACATAATCCACTCATTGGAATTCGTCTTATAGATGCAGGATACAACCGCCTGTCCCTTTTTAAACTTATTCATAATGTGGTTTGGCTGTATGGTTCTAAGGAAATTATTTCTATGTGATTCTGCAATGACTGACAATGCATAATTTCCCAAAATCTCCAGGTAGCCCTTTGTCTCTGCCTCACACTTAAAGTCCTTCAGAACACACTTAAGCGGCTTTGCCTTCTCTGTCTTCAAATTAATAACAGAAATCATCAAAAACTCATCTGTCAAAGTCGATAAAACATCTTTATTAAACTTCCTAATACTATAAAATCTGTTATTCAACAATAAAAATGTACATATGCATAAAACAGTCGCCAAAACTCCTATCATCTGAATCAGATAGATGCGATTTATCGCTGCCCTTTCGCTTCTTTCTTCTGCCTCAAGACGCTTCCGCACATATCCGACAAACGCTGTCGTATTCTCAGACAAGTCATCCAACTGCTCGGTGTACTCACTGCTTATCAAATAATTCAACGCCTGTTTGTTATATTCCTGATTCTCTAAAATCGGCAAGTTATACTCATTCACATAGCGAATATAATTATTTACGATACCGTCATCTGCATACTGTTCTTCTGTAATCCCATGTTCTTCAAAAATCTTACGAAATGTCTCGACTTCCTTTGCTTCCAAGAGCGCATACTGCTTTCTCAGACCATCCAGTCTCCTAGACTCTTCTCCCTGCACCACAACCTGTTCAAGCTGCTTTAACGCAATATCTCTACCGCCCTCAATAAATACACAATCCCAATAGGTTCGCAAAAACTCCACATCCCCCGTCAACGCAAAGTTACGAATCTGATATGTCATCTCTCCCGATATCTCCTGCAAATGCGGCACAACCTCATCAATCTTATAATACCTGTTCGTATCAGCATTCTCCCGCTCCGTATACCATCTGTAACCGCCAATACTAATCGCCCCTACTGCCACCAATGCCAGCAATCCAACAATCCATTTTAAATACTTACTCTTTCTTAAGTTCTCCATACTCCCACATCTTCCTGTATCATTTCATCGGACACTCCCATATCCGACTATTCATCTTATAAAGCTTCAATTATGTAAATAATATCACAAGAAGAACAAGAAATAAAGGGATTATCGCCTAAAGACGATAATCCCTTTATTATAATTTAAATATCATATCATGGTTAATCTGCTTGGCATCACGAATAATCTGCTTCTCCTGCCCCTTCAGATACAGCTGTAACTGCGCCAGTTCTCCCTCATCAAAACCCTCGTTATGAAGAAGCTTTCGACTCGGTAGCTGAAACTCTGCATAATCACGTCCTGAATCCGTCTTGCGTTCAAAAGAAACATGAATGACTTTTCCCTTCTTGCCGGGAATCAACCCGGTATGCGTCATCGTAACCATACTATATACCTAATTATTTATAGCAAACAATCTTGCCAAAGTCAGCCTTAAGAGAAGCACCACCAACGAGTCCTCCGTCAATATCAGGCTGAGCAAATAACTCTGCTGCATTACCTGCATTTACAGAACCGCCGTACTGAATACGTACTGCCTCAGCTGTAGCCTCGTCATACATCTCGGCAATACACTCACGGATACCCTTGCATACTTCTTCAGCCTGCTCTGTAGTAGCAGTCTTACCTGTACCGATAGCCCAGATTGGCTCATAAGCGATAACAATCTTCTTAACCTGGTCTGCTGTTACACCTACAAGGTCAGACTTAATCTGGAAACGAATCCAATCCATTGTTACGCCCATCTCTCTCTGCTCTAATGACTCACCACAGCAAAGAATAGGGATTAAGTTGTGCTCTAAAGCCTTCTTAACCTTCTTGTTTAACATGCAATCGCACTCCTTGAAGTAATCACGTCTCTCAGAGTGACCAATGATAACATATTCAACACCTGCATCTACCAACATCTCTGGAGAAATCTCGCCTGTATAAGCACCATTCTCCTCATAGTACATATTCTCAGCACCAACCTTAACATTAGTTCCCTTAACAGCGTTAACAACAGGAACAATGTCAATTGCAGGTACACAATATACTACATCCACTTCATCATTCTGAACAAGTGGCTTTAACTCTTCAACTAACTTAACTGCCTGGCTTGGAGTCATATTCATCTTCCAGTTACCGGCGATAATCTTCTTTCTTGCCATATTATTTTCTCACTTTCATTTTTTATATCGCAGACATACTCAAAAATGCTTCGCATTTTCTCGTTCGCATTGCGCTTCACAAAGTAATACAAGGACATACGTATGCAAGCATCCGATATCCCTTGTATCACTTTTCTCAGTCTGCTTATTCGCGCAAATTATTTGTCATCAGCTGCAACTACACCCGGAAGTGCCTTACCCTCTAAGAACTCAAGAGAAGCACCACCACCTGTAGAAATGTGGCTCATCTTATCAGCGAAACCTAACTGGTTAACAGCTGCTGCACTATCACCACCACCAATGATTGTTGTTGCATCTGTCTCAGCAAGAGACTTAGCTACTGCGATTGTACCTGCTGCAAGTGTAGGATTCTCGAATACACCCATAGGTCCGTTCCATACAACAGTCTTAGCAGACTTAACTGCCTCTGCATACATAGCTGCTGTCTTAGGTCCGATATCGCAGCCTTCTCTGTCAGCTGGCATGTTAGCTACATCATATACCTCAACCTCAACAGGAGCATCGATTGGGTTAGGGAAATCAGCGATTGTTGTAGAGTCAACAGGAAGTAATAACTTCTTACCAAGAGACTCAGCCTTTGCCATCATTTCCTTACAGTAATCAAGCTTCTCATTATCTACTAAAGACTTACCAATCTCATAGCCCTGAGCCTTTAAGAATGTATAAGCCATACCACCACCGATGATAAGTGTATCACACTTCTCAAGAAGGTTAGAAATAACGTTTAACTTATCTGCTACCTTAGCACCACCAAGAATAGCAACGAAAGGTCTTACAGGATTCTCTACTGCATTACCAAGGAAGTCGATTTCCTTCTGCATTAAGTATCCAACTACGTTCTCGCCACCCTTAGCCTTGATAAACTCTGTTACACCTGCAACAGAAGCATGTGCTCTATGTGAAGAGCCGAAAGCGTCACATACATAGTAATCAGCTAAATCAGCTAACTCCTTGCTGAATGCTTCGCCGTTCTTTGTCTCTTCTGCACCACGGAAACGTGTATTCTGTAATAATACAACATCTCCCTCCTTCATAGCTGCAACTGCTGCTGTAGCAGCCTCACCTGTTACGTTGTAATCAGCTACGAAATTAACTTCCTTACCAAGCTTCTCAGAAAGTCTCTTTGCTACAGGAGCTAAAGACTCACCCTCGTTAGGACCATTCTTAACCTTACCAAGGTGTGAGCAAAGGATAACCTTTCCGCCATCGTTTAATAACTTCTGAATTGTAGGAAGTGCCGCTACAATACGAGTCTCATCTGTAATCTCACCGTTCTTAAGAGGTACGTTAAAGTCACATCTTACAAGAACTCTCTTACCATTTACGTTGATATCATCAACTGATTTCTTATTTAATCCCATGATTAAATCCTCCATTTTATTTTTTATAATACACGCATATTAAAGTGAATTTCACTTAATAAAATTTCACTTGTGAAATTTATCGCACCGAGCGCAGTTGCTTTAGCAACTTATTCCACATGCGCGAGTGTGCATCCTCTTGACCCTGTTTGTTTTAAAACAAACAGGGTCCGGTCCATAAGACCGGACCCTTTATAGGTCAAATAAACCAAGCTCGAAAAACCGCAACTTCGTTGCTACCTTTTTTCTCGCTGTCATTCCGGATGAAAACAAATGTCTGCTTCGCAGTCGCTTGTTTTCCTTCCTCATTCCATTATGCTAACTCAGCGAAGTACTTAATTGTCTTAACCATCTGAGATGTGTAGCTGTTCTCGTTGTCATACCAAGATACAACCTGTACCTGTGTATCACCATTCTCCATAGGAGCTACCATTGTCTGTGTAGCATCGAATAAAGAACCATATGTCATACCGATAACGTCAGAAGAAACGATCTCATCTGTGTTGTATCCGTAAGAATCTGTAGCTGCTGCCTTCATAGCTGCATTGATCTGATCCTTTGTTACGCTACCCTTAACAACTGCAACTAAGATAGTTGTAGAACCTGTAGGAGTAGGAACACGCTGAGCAGATCCGATTAACTTACCGTTTAACTCTGGAATAACTAAACCGATAGCCTTAGCAGCACCTGTTGAGTTAGGAACGATATTCTGAGCACCTGCACGAGCACGTCTCTTATCACCCTTTCTCTGTGGTCCGTCAAGAATCATCTGGTCACCTGTGTAAGCATGAACTGTTGTCATGATACCAGACTGGATCGGAGCTAAATCGTTAAGAGCCTTAGCCATAGGAGCTAAGCAGTTTGTTGTACAAGAAGCTGCAGAAATAACTGTATCTGTTGCCTTTAATGTATTGTGGTTTACATTGTAAACGATTGTAGGAAGGTCATTTCCTGCAGGAGCAGAGATAACTACCTTCTTAGCACCTGCTGTGATGTGAGCAGAAGCCTTATCCTTAGATGTGTAGAAACCTGTACACTCTAATACTACGTCTACGTTAAGCTCGCCCCAAGGAAGCTCAGCTGCGTTAGCCTTAGCGTAGATTGTAATCTTCTTACCGTTAACTGTGATTGAATCCTCACCGTACTCTACAGAATCAGCGTATTTGTACTTACCCTGAGCTGTATCATATTTTAATAAATGAGCAAGCATTTCAGGACTTGTTAAGTCATTGATTGCTACTACTTCATATCCCTCTGCATCAAACATCTGTCTGAAAGCAAGACGACCGATACGACCAAAACCATTAATTGCTACTCTTACTGCCATTTTAAATTCCTCCTAAATATAGATAAATTTTTCTTTTCATCATCATCTATCATGTCTTAAAACCCACGTTAAAGCGCAGATGATTGACAAAATTTTATCAGCAGTTTCATTCTACCTAATTATCAACCAAAATTCAAGTCATAAATTTAAAAAAATTAGTATTTTAAGGAAATTTTAAGTTTTCATTACCATCTGTTCATTTTGAGGCATTTGTGATACCATAATTATTGAAGTAATTGAAATAAAATATTCAAATCCAAAAATGAATTTCAGGAGGTAATTTATGGCAATATTAACCGACTTCCATTTACACACAACCTTCTCCGGAGACGGTGAATCTACAATGGAAGAGATGATTCAAAAAGCAATTAGCCTTGGTCTGACACATGTATGTTTTACCGAGCATCACGATATTGATTATGTATATTCCGATGATTTAAAGCCGGGCTGCTTCGAAGTAAATGCAGATTCTTATTTGTATGATTTGTTAAAACTCAGAGCAAAGTATCAGGACCAAATCAAGGTTATGTTTGGTATCGAGCTTGGGTTACAGCCCCACTTAAAGAAGGAGCTTGCCGTATACTCTAAGTCTCACGACTTTGACTTTATCATCGGTTCTACACATATCTGTAACCGAAAAGACCCTTATTATCCTGCATTCTTTGAGGGTCGCAGTGAAGATGAGGCACATCACGAATACTTTGAATCTGTTTTGGAAAGTATCAAGAAGCTTCCTTACTTTGACGTGTATGGTCATCTTGATTATGTTGTCCGCTACGGCCCAACCAAGAATGATAACTACACCTATGAGAAGCATAAAGATGTTTTTGATAAGATTCTGAAGGCTCTCTTAGAGGAAGAAAAGGGGCTTGAACTTAATACAGGCGGCTTCCACTACGGACTTGGACAGCCAAATCCCTGTATGGATATCTTAAAGCGTTACCGTGAGCTTGGCGGTGAGATTATTACTGTCGGTTCCGACGCTCACAATATCGCAAATATTGCTCACAGTTTTGATAAGGCTTGCGATATCCTGAAGGAAGCAGGTTTTAAGTATTACACCATCTTTGAAGGTCGTACACCTGAGTTCTTCAAGCTGTAATTGACACAACAAAGGCTGCGCCATGACGACGCAGCCTTTCTTTTATCCTACACCTTTTCAAACTTCTTAACTTCATTCTGAAGCTCTGAGGAAATTCTATGTGTATTTCCCGTCTCACTCTGAATCTCATTCATAGCTGTAACAAGACTTGACGCATCCTCTGCCACACTCGTAATCGCATTCGTTCCTTCTCCGATTGCCGAAGAAACACCGTCAATACCGCTACTCATCTGCTGCATGGTATTTGTAATAACTGATACCTGTTCTACAAACTGCTGTAAAATATCACTCATCAAATCCGCATCTGCCTGATACTGATTCACCACATCCACAAATCCGTCATAATCCTTGATAACATCCGTACCAATAAATTTAAGCATTTCCTGTGCCTGTCCTGCCAGTCTCGAAACAGCATCTGTCACAAGCTTACTGATATTCTGAATATCATTTGCCGTATTGCTGCTATTCTCAGCCAAAACTCGAATTTCATCCGCAACAACCGCAAAGCCTTTTCCTGCCTCTCCGGCTCTTGCTGCCTCAATCGATGCATTTAACGCAAGCAAATTCGTTTGGCTTGCTATGCTAAGAATATTTCCTGTCAATTCGTTAATCTTCTCCACACTCCGACTGTCTTCTACTGCATTTTCCAGCTGCTTACCAATGGTACCAAATACCTGCATTGCATGCTCTTTACTTTCCATAGTTTCTCTATGAATTGTTGCCGCATGTCCTTTTACATTTGTAACCGTCTCATTTCCCTGCTCTGCACTATCGCTCATCGCCTGCACACGTTCTAATATACTGTGACTACCTTCTGCCAGCTGCTCCAATGTCTGTGCCATTTCAACCATACTGGCTGCCAGTTCCTGCGTTGCCGATGACATGTTAAGCGCATTTTTATTTGACTCCTCCACATGATGATTTACTGCATCTGAGGAATTCATCATCTCCTCGGACTCCACCTGCAGCTTACGCATAATTTCCTGAAGTTTTTCAATAAATCCGTTGATACCAACTGCAAGCTGACCAATCTCATCCTTTGTTTTTACTTCAATACGTTCAGTCAGGTCTCCTTTATTGCTGCTAATCTTTTCCACAATGCCCTGCAGCTCCAGGCTTGCCTTCTTTGCAGGCTTTCCAATACTCAAATGCATTGCAAATACAGAAACCACTACGATAACAACACCAACCACCATCAGAATATAATCAAATACAACTGTTCCGTCAATCTTAGTTGCACTCTTACCAATGATATAGTCAAACTCTGCCTCTAACTCCTCAAGCCCTTCCGTAGACTGACTGTGAATCATCTCTTCATAAGTCGTAATATCATCTGCTATTCTGCTGTTCTGTTCCTGAATGGTCTGTAACGCCGCCAAATTCAGATAAATTGACAAAATAAGAAGCAACCCCATTCCACCTACCGAAATCATTACTTTTCTTCCAATGCTTTTACTCATATCATGCCCCTCTCTCAAACACGAATTTCATTCAAATACAATTAATTTGCATCGTTTTACCTATTATTATAAGTTCTCTATTTTTAATGATACTCTCTTTGGTTTTGTTTGTCAATTCATCTTATTTTCTGACTTTATACAGATTTAAGTTTTTTTTCGTTCACCAGCATTCCTGTAAACTTTTCTACCTCAAACTGTCTTGCAAACATTTCACACTTACATAGGAATATATAGTAAATATTCAATCCACAGCCTCTTAACGTTTCAAAATTTGCCTGCCCCTTAGCAAGGATAACATCCGCCTCTTCTATTCTTTGCTTTGCAGGCAAAGCTACTTCCTCAAGCCATGTTCCTGCGATATTGTTACCATTATCCAGCACCGCAACCAGCTCTGTTAATCCAATCTGCTTTGCATCCTCAAGCTGTGCATCATTTAAAACGGCACCGCCTCGCACGATAGTGGTGATTTTAAGCTGTGGATACTGTTTCATGATTTCCCTGATAAAAAGCTTGTCTAACACAATCTCACCGCAGTTATCCGTCAAATAGACCAAGTGCTTTGCCTTTGCCAAATCCTCCTGTAATGCTGCAAAGGTCTTCTCATCTACTTTGCGCTTATCTGCATTCCTTAGAGCATTAGACAGATAGTCCTCTTCCACACTCTTTACTGCGCCAAAATCAATATAATTCCCTGTCATGGCAAGCTGTAACGCCAGCTGCAACGGCTCCTTAGAGGCTTCTATCCAGCCTGCTATTTCCTCTTCCCATTCAAGCATCAGTTCATTAAAATGAGCCTTCTCCTCTACAAACTCATCCTCATAATCAAACATCTCTCTGCGTATATCGTTAATCGAACGCACCAGTACGGGTGCACTTAAGCTAAGAGGTGCTTCTGAAATTAGCTTCAATACCCTCCGGGAAAACTCCACCCTTTGTTCCTCCGTAGCATTTGCAGGGTACTTATCCATATATTTTTTTGTCAAACAACTCATACACTCTGCCTTTAACCGAATCATTCTATTCCTCCTTGTTTTTTCGAAGAAAAAATGCCTGCCCGCATTCGCAGGCAGAGGAATTTTCCTTCCTTTCAAACATTCTTTACAAATTCTACCACATTTTTCAACTTTATGTTATGATTGTTAAGGTTTATGTAAACAAAAGAGAAATTGAGAGGAGAACTAACATGCATCAATGTCCCAACTGTGCCGGACATCTTAGATTTGATATCACGGCACAAGAATTGCTCTGTGAATACTGCGGTACTACACTAAGCCCCTATCACTTTGATAGTGCTGACAGTGCCAAAGAGACTGACGTCTTTGAAGCTACCGTATATTCCTGCTCCGGCTGTGGCGCAGAGCTGATTGCAGATGACACTACCGTATCTACCTTCTGTAGCTATTGTGGTGCTTCTACCTTTATTAATAGCAGAATCAGTGAAGAAAAACGTCCCAAGTATATCATTCCGTTTCAAAAGACTAAGGACGATTGCAAACAGTCATACCATAAGCTTTTACAAAGAGCTTTTTTTGCTCCAAACGACTTGAAAAATGCGGACTATATCGAACATTTCAGAGGAATTTATATGCCCTACTGGATGTACTCCTTTGACAAATCAGGGACTATCTATGTACCGGGTACCACTTCACATCGAAGCGGTGATTATATCAAAACCAGTCATTATCAAATCGGTGTAAATATTAATGCGGATTATAAGGGAATTAACTTTGACGCTTCTTCAGCCTTTAACGATGCGTTAAGCGGCGCCATTGCCCCCTTTGACACTGCAAACAGTAAGCCTTTTTCTCCGGCTTATTTAAGCGGTTACTATGCTGATACCAGTGATGTAGACAGCAAGGTCTATGAAGAAAATGCCAAGGACTTGGCTGTTACGGATGCTGCCAATCAGCTTCTTCGTAACCGTAACATCAGACGTTTCAACGTACAGCCTGATGATATCAAGAGCAAAATCAAACCGGAGTCTGCCAATACTGAGCTTGCACTTTTCCCGGTATGGTTTCTTGCTTACCGTAACAAAGACCGTGTCGCATATGCCGTTGTAAACGGTCAGACAGGTAAGGCTGTTTCCGACCTGCCAATTGATATCAGAAAGTTTTTAGGTGCAACAGGTGTCTTAGCAGTTATACTTTTTATTCTGCTCAATCTGTTCTTTACCATTAAGCCTACTACCCTATTATGGTTATCAGCGATATTGGCCCTGCTTTGCGGCTTAATATCCAATATTCAGGTATCACGTATTCTATACCGGGAAAGTGATGAATTCCGTAACAAAGTAGAAGCAAATGCTTTTATCAAAGGCCAAAAGAAAAAAGCATCCGGTGTCCCACCTGCGGTCACTGCATTCTTTATTTTCTTCTTCTGCGCAATTGCTTCTTTTATGAATGCTTTTATCAGACAGACCATCGGCTCCTTTTATGCAATTTTTGTTGTATACTTTGTCGGATTTGCCATAATGTTTACAATTCCCTTTGCAGATGCCGGTAAAAAGTTAAAGAAAAAAGCCACCACGAAAAACGTAAATATTTATCGTGGAAATTGGAAGATGAAGCTTCCGCTTATGAAGAAACCACTCATCGGACTTGCCATCGCATTACTTGTTATTGTATGGAATCCGGTGGAAGACCTATATTATTATCTTGGCTCACTGGCATGTATCTGTACCATGCTTTGGAGCTTTACAGATATCTTGGAGCGTCACAATATTCTGACCACAAGAAAGCTGCCGCAATTCAATGAAAGAGGAGGTGAAGACTATGCGCAAATTCATAACTAATATCATACTTGTCCTTTTATTGGCTGCCGGAATCTGTACATCCTCTTCATGCCTTTGTCTTGCTAAGGAAAGCTATCATAACAACGAAACCGGATATTCCATCGAACTTTGTGATGACGCCATGCTGCTGACGCCTGCAGAGCTTTCTGCTCTAAGCGAGGTTATGATACCGCTTACAGAATATGGAAATGCCGCATTTGTCACTACTTCTTCCAATAGCCACTCAACCGAGTACTATGCCGAGGTATGGTATCATGAGCACTTTTTCTATGAAGACGGATTGCTTTTTTTAATTGATATGGACAATCGCATTATTACATTGTACTGCGAAGGAGATGTCTCCGATGTAATTACAAGCTCTTACGCAACTACCATTACGGATAATGTATACAGATATGCAAGCAATGAAGACTACTACACCTGTGCAGGTAGTGCATTTATGCAGTCCCATTCCCTATTAGAGGGCGAAAGAATCATGCAGCCGATGAAATACATCAGCAACGCTCTGCTGGCAATTCTTTTGGCTATGCTGATTCTGTTCGGTTATGTCAGCTACTATTCACGCTTGAAAAAGCCTGCTGATGACAAGCTCCTTGAAAGAATTCATAAGCAGTTCTCATACAGTGAGCCGATTCCGAACTTTACACACGAAACCAGCAGATACAGCCCAAGAAGTTCAAGCTCCGGCTCTAGTTCAGGCGGAAGACGAAGCAGTGGCGGCGGAAGCCGTAGCAGTAGTCGAAGCAGCAGCCGTAGCCGCAGCAGTAGCGGAAGCCATAGATTTTAACCTATTTATCCAAACAAAAAGCGTTACTCCCTACTGAACCGTTTTCCTATAAGAATTCGGTTCAGCATTTGCAGTAACGCTTTCTCTATATGTCTATTTTCCAAGGGCAAACAATCTCTTTTACAGAATCGTTCCTCCGCCAAACACATAATCATCCTTATAAAACACAACCGCCTGTCCCGGCGTAATGGCTCTTACAGGCTCTTTAAAAGTACATTTTACCTGCGTCTCATTCAATCGTTCAATAACGCAGGTCGTTCCTTCATGGGCATAACGAATCTTTGCCAGAACCTCTACCGGTCCACTGATATCTTCTACTGCCATAAAGTTTAAATCCGTACAAATCAACGTATCCGAAAATACATCTGCATTGTCTCCAATCACTACCTCATTTGTTTGTGCATTCACTCTCGTTACAAAAACAGGATGCCCCATGGAGAGATTTAATCCCTTTCTCTGTCCTACCGTATAATGAATGATTCCCTTATGCTGTCCTATCACTTTGCCATCGGTTGTTACAAAATTCCCCGGCTGTGGTACTCTATCTGCGGCCTCACGTTCTATCACTGCTGCATAATCATTATCCGGCACAAAGCAAATATCCTGACTATCAGGCTTTGCTGCAATCGGAAGCTTTATCTCCTTAGCTATTTCCCTAATGCGCTCCTTTTCAAATTCGCCTACAGGCATCAGTGTATGCGCCAGCTGATGCTGTGTCAGATTATACAGCGCATATGTCTGGTCCTTTCTTGCCGTAACCGAATTACGAATCACATATCTTCCATTCTCCAATTGGGTAATTCTTGCATAGTGACCGGTGGCAATATAATCCGCTCCCAATGCAAGACTACGTTGTAACAATGCCTCCCACTTCACATAGCGATTACAAAGGATACACGGATTTGGTGTCCTTCCATGCAAATAATCTTCGATAAAAGGGTTGATTACATTACACCGAAATTCATCTCTGAAATTCATAACATAATAAGGAATATCCAGCACCTCGGCCACACGTCTTGCATCATCTACCGCACTAAGTCCGCAACAGCCGCCATTTTCCTCCACGGTCTGCTGCGCCTCCTCCTGCCATATCTGCATCGTAACGCCAATCACGTCATATCCCTGCTCTTTCAGCAAATATGCCGCCACAGAAGAATCCACACCTCCGGACATACCCACTACAACTTTTTTACCATTACCAGCCTTTGTATTCCCCATAAAATCTCCAATCTATTCTAAAGCATTCCTAAACTGCATATATCATTTCTATTATCTTTGTCATCATAGCATTGAGATTTTATCACTGTCAACCGCTATCCGCAGGCTGTTTGATACATTCCAAAAGTTACCTCTCCATGCCTTTTCTCTCCGGTTCATCCAAATCCAACACTCTTTCTTGCATTTTTATGCATGCAACAGGCAATTTTCTTGCATTCTTCCTTATAATCAGCTATAATTAGCGTGTTTTAGTGTATACAATGATTACATATTAAGGAGGCCCACCATGGGATTTGATTTTATAAAGAAATTACCAACACCTGAAGAAATCCGCGAAGATTTACCTATGCTTCCAAGACTTCAGGAGATTAAGGCTAAGAGAGATGCTGAGATTAAAGATGTTTTCGAAGGCAAATCTGACAAATTTCTTGTTATCGTAGGACCTTGTTCTGCCGACAACGAGGACGCTGTTTGTGAATATGTTTCCAGACTTGCAAAGGTAAATGAAAAGGTAAAAGACAAGCTGATTCTGATTCCAAGAATCTATACCAATAAGCCAAGAACTACCGGAGAAGGATACAAAGGCATCTTCCACCAGCCTGACCCGGAGAAAAAGCCTGATTTCTTACAGGGATTAATTGCAATGCGTAAGATGCAGCTTCGTGCGATTGATGAGTCAGAGCTTACAGCTGCCGATGAAATGCTCTACCCGGAGAACTGGGGATATGTATCCGATATCTTATCTTATGTAGCTATCGGCGCACGTTCCGTAGAGGACCAGCAGCACAGACTTACCGTGAGCGGTTTCGATGTTCCTGCCGGAATGAAGAATCCTACCAGTGGTGATTTAAGCGTTATGCTCAATTCCGTATATGCCGCACAGCATTCCCATTCTTTCACTTACAGGGGCTGGGAAGTTAAGACTAGCGGAAACCCTCTGGCACATACGATTCTTCGTGGTGCTGTTAACAAATATGGACGCAGCATTCCAAACTATCATTATGAAGACTTGAATCTTTTATTAGAAAGCTACAACGAGCGTGAACTGTTAAACCCTGCCTGTATCGTAGATGCAAACCATAATAACTCCAACAAGCAGTTCAAACAGCAGATTCGTATTGTCAAGGAAATCATGCTTTCCCGCAAGCTCAATTCTGATATTTATAAGCTTGTCAAAGGTGTTATGATTGAAAGCTATTTAGAAGAAGGCTGTCAGAAGATTGGCGAGCATATCTACGGCAAGTCCATTACAGACCCTTGCCTTGGATGGAATGATACAGAAGAATTGATTTATCATATTGCTGAACAGAATTAATAAATATACACATAAAAAACGAGTAGGTTGACCTACTCGTTTTTTATCAATTACTATCCTCTTGGATGTGCTTTCGCATAAACCTCACGAATTCTGTTATGAGACATATTGGCATATACCTGAGTGGTTGAGATATCTGAATGTCCCAGCATCTCCTGTACACTTCGAAGGTCTGCACCATTTTCTACTAAATGAGCAGCAAATGAATGTCTCAATGTATGTGGTGTAATATCCGCTACGATACCTGCTTTCTTTGCATAGTATTTGATTAACTTCCAGAAGCCCTGTCTGCTCATAGGCTGTCCCGAACAGTTCACAAATAAAATATCCGAGCGCATATCAAGTACCATTACATTTCTTGAATGCTCCAAGTAATTAGTGATTGCTTTCTTGGCAGCAGCTCCGAACGGAATCACTCTCTCCTTGCTGCCATCTCTGCACACGATGAATCCCATCTGCAGATTTACATCCGAAACTTTTAGGGTAATCAGTTCCGTCACGCGAATTCCAGTTGCGTATAAAAGCTCTAACATAGCTTTATCGCGAATTTCTTTTGGGGTATCCCCCTTTGGCTGCTCTAACAACCAAATGACTTCTTCCGGTGTCAAAATTTCAGGCATTTTCTTTTCAATTTTTGGTGCCTTCAAACTTTCAGAAACATCCTTTGTCACAAGACCTTCCTTCATTAAGTAATGATAAAATGCCTTGATAGAAGCTACGTTTCTCGAAATAGTTGCGGCGGCAAATTGGTTTTCCTCTAAATACACAATATAGGAATTTAATACTTCTTCGGTAATATCTGTTACCTTTGTTATTCCCTTCTCTTCTAAATACTGGCACATTTTGCCTAAGTCTCTTCTGTATGATAGTTCAGTATTATTTGAAGTTTTCTTGATATTATGTAAATAAGAAATAAAGTTGTTAATTTCTCTTTCCATAAATTATGAAAACCCTCCTCTAAAGTATTTAATATCTACCCCCTCATGCCTACTTCTATTATATCTGTAATTTTACATAAAATCAAACGTTTTTTCAGTTATTTTTAATAATTTTTAAGCTTTTATTTGTTAATAATAGATATAGTATGTGTATCTCTTTTTCACTTCTACATCTAGTTTTCTTCTTTACAGAAACAATAATATTTTTTTCATCAACCAGGTATTTATGTAAGTTTCAAGCATAACGCCTACCAAAACATATGCGATACATCTTAATATTTTCCATACTGCAAGCCGAATTTTATGCCACCCGTCAGATGTTATCACATTATTCTTATGGTAATTATTTGTGTTACCGCTTAATCCGTAATAATGCTCCTCAAACATCAGCTTAAATACTTTGAAGTACAGAATCATCTGCGGAAAAACCATACCGACACTAACTAATATACCCAAAAAGCCAAGCTGATATGCAGCAAGCAACATGAAAACGCCTGTTACAAATCCTGCCAATGTTATCACAATATAAAATGCAGCTTTACTTATTTTCCCTGTTGCAAGAATTCCCAACAGCAATGCCTGCCTTGTCCTACATTCTAAGATGTACCAAAACAATCCTTGCACAGCCGGTTCCATTCTTTGCATTTGTAATAATGTATCCAAAAACATTTTCCCTGCTTCTTTGCCAAAGCTTTCACCTGCCAAATAAAAAAACAGCATTCCTGCGCAAAAACCTGTCATAAATAACAGATTTTTACCGTCAAGCATACTGTCTTTATTGGCAGTGTCTGAAACACTGTTAACCTTATATGCTGACATATTATCGTATAAATCCATCTGTTCACCAATATCTCCAATGCTTTATACATACTATGTCCTATTTTACATATTTATACGTAATTATTCAGTGCCTTCATAATTACATTTATTCTTATAGGCCAAGATTGCCGCTATTGTTTTTGCATCCTGCAAGGTTCCGGCATAAATCATCTCTTCCAGCTCCGGCAATGAATAAGCCTTCACATTCAGAAACTCATCCTCATCCAAATGCTGCTGTCCTTTCTTCAGATTCCTGGCAAGATAAATATCTATCTTCTCATTGCAGAAGGCTACTGTTGTTCGAATGGAAATAAGGAACTCTATATTGTCACAATAATATCCTGTTTCCTCCTCAAGCTCTCTTGCCGCTGCATCCCTGGTCGGTTCATCCGGTGTCTGAAGTCCTCCTGCGGGTATCTCTATGGTCTCACGGTCTAATGCATTTCTGTACTGTGATACCATCAACAGCCTGCCATCATCCAATACTGCCACGCAGGCCGCGGCACCGTTGTGCCCAATAAAATCCCACTCGGCTGTATTACCATTGGGAAGCTGTACTGTATCCTTATAATATTTTGTAATAGAACCTTCACATAAAAGGGTTCGCTTTAAACGTTTAACTTCGTTGGACATGTTCTTCTCCCTTTACAAACTAAATAACTGTCATATGTTACTTTTTTAACTATAATCTTTGCTCCAATACCTATTTTATACTGCATCCTTACTTTTTTCTACAATTTCATGTATTAATTTGTCTGTATGTTTGCAATAAGTATAATAATAACAATAAAATAAGAAAAGACTACAGTTTTATTATTTGTAGTCTCTTCTTCATCAATATTCTCTTTTCCTATGCAAATACTACAGACCTTTCATTCTATTAAGCAAATACTTCTTGCATAATCTTCAAATAACTACTCTGTTTCAGGTGTACTGTTAGAGACTGTCTTTTTCCCTTTTATAATTGCTATAACAGCCAAAATAGCATTAATCAAGCACCAACCTGACCAAATAGCAAGGTCCGAAAAACTACCATAATTTGAAAATCCAATTAACGTCGCAAGTCCAAAAAGTATAATTAAAGCAATATTACCCCCATTGCGCACTGAATTTCTTGTAGCAACTGATACAATACCTCCCGCCAACATAAACGAAGCAACAATAACACCCGCTGAACCAGACACCTCACCATTTGCTTCTATAGTATTTAATATACCCGCCGCACATGACTGAAATGTTACAATCACAAATAAAATAATTGACAAAATTCCTGAAACTAATTTCCATGTTTTCATTCTCTTCTCCTCCTCATACACAAACATAATCTACATTGTTTTCATATCCCCCAATTTTAACAATTGGATGTCATCTCTCGTATTTGCATATCTATCTTCCACTTAAGAATATTCTATCTTTTATTTCCACATCTAGGGCAGTATAGGCTACTTTCCCCCATCTCTGTTCCACACTGTGAACAAAAGTATTTTTCACGATTCCCAATTATATTAATATTATTCGAGTCCAGCACTTCCTCTTCGTTGCTGATATATCCTTTCTCATTTGTTGCCTTTTGAACTGTGTATGCAATAATTCCCATATCCGCAGAAACATTTCTGTATAGCCTGATATAATCTTCTAAGAGTAATGCTTTACCAATTGATTTTCTCCACCAAATTGTAAAGGTATTATCCTTATTGTAAAAAACATCATAAATTGTGCCTAAATGTGTTATCATTGGGCCACCATCACTATTAAGCTCTACCCGCATATTCATCTGTGTCAATGTAGGTATAATTCTATTCATTAATTCCTGATATTGTATCTTTTCATTACATTGAAATGTATAATTTCTCAAAAAAGGGCTTTGTAATTCTAAAATCTTATTTTTAATTAACCACCCGATTGCCATTCCAAATAACGGTCCGCATACAATACCTAGAAAATTCGCATTAGCGCAAATCATAATAATAAAAAAAATAATTGCAAGAATAATGTATATTACATTGTATTTTCTTCCGCCATCTGTTATTGGCTGCATTGAATTTAATACCACATTCTTTTTTTCCATAATTATCCCATCATACCTTTCTAAATTAATCTTCAAAAATTGCATAAAACAGCGCCAAAATTATAAGCTCACTTTGCGACATATCATTTAACGATAAATATGTAACCTCAAATGTTTCCTCTTCCTCGTCTACTGTAAATTGCACTAACGCCTCCACTTCTTCTCCGCCATATGTGCATTTACCAGTAAATTCAACAATATCTTCACCTTCACTAGATTCAAAGTAGCTCCATTCTCCACCTGAGAAAAAATCACCAAATTCTTCCCCATATGTTTTAGCCGGATAAGCTTTCGGATAACCAGTCTTTACTAATTCAATATAATAATCATCATTAGCCAAATCAGAAATAAACAAAATCAAAACCATAATAATAGCTATAATTATCCCATACTTTAAATATACTTTTTTCTTATCTTGCATATCTCTACGCTTGAATTCCTCGACTACTGTGTCTCCTGTTGTACCTACAATTTTCATACCACATTGCGTACAAAACACTGCATTATACTCTATTTTCTTCCCACAGTTTGTGCAAAACATTTTTATTCCTCCTTTCCCACAATATTCGTTTCTCTACCTCTTCTTCCTATAAAACTCCTTACTCGCAATTATTAAATATCGCTAACAGAATAATTTCCAACATTAGAAATCATACTATTAACAATCTTTTCCGGTAAAATCGCTTTATTAATTTCAGTCATTTCATAAATACTTTTTATATTATCTGCAAATATCTCATGTGTACATTATATATCTTTTACATCAGTTATTCAAGTAAAAGATATTATATATAATTTAATAGAATTAATAGGAGTGAACAACATGTTACGATTACGTATTTTAGAAATCCTTCAAGAACAAAAACATACAAAATATTGGTTATATAAACAAATGGATTTAAGTTATCAAAATTTCAATCGCATAGTAAATAATGAAACTAGTAGCATTAAATTTGAAAACCTTGAAATTCTTAGCAAATTACTCAACGTACCTGTTGGTGATTTATTTGAAATGATTGATGAAACTGACAAAAAATAAAAGGAGTACCGGGATATTCCCAATACTCCTTTTATTTACTTTCTTCAGAAATTAGCAAAGAACCGAATTCTTTCTCTTAAAATCCCTATACTCTTCCACAGTAATATTCTGAACCTTACAGGCTTCCTCTTCTGTAAAGTTATAGTTTTCTATCAAATTATCTGCTGCATCTACTAATTTCTTTAATGCATAATTTTCAATAGCTTCACACATAATTTTTACACCTTCCTTATTCTCTTTCAAATAGTTTACTCGTTTCTGAAATCTGCTAAACCTTGTAGAATCTATCTTCGTCTGCAAAAAACATTTCATCAATTCAGCAATCTCCGTTTTATCATCAACTGCTGTATTCACATATATCTCATGCAAACCATTATCTATCTTTACCCCTGTTTCCTGAATCACAGGTTCCACATGATAAATAGTTCTTCCAGCTTGAAATAAGTCAAACTTAGATATATAAATCACATATATATCTGGTACATCCTCAAAGTGTGCACCTGTACTCGTAATGTTTGCCGTTATACACGATGCATTATACCTAACACGTTTTACATGATTATCATTATCAGCAATCTGTATTTCTACATTGTAATATTTGTTTTCATTATTTTTGCACAGAACATCCAGTCTTACTGATCTTCCTTGCAAATTTTTAATATCCTTCTGAGGAATAGTCTCTACTATTTTAAGTGTATCATCCTCCATAATAGTCTGTATGATTTCCTCCATAGCCTCTATGTCTTCTGCTATCTTTTCAAAGAAACTATCATCTAAAGGAACTAAATCATCTAATATTTCTTTTGCTTCTCTATAATTCATTTTGTCCTCTTATTATACTATATTTTCTGTTTCTATGCTACTTTCATTTCATAGCAAACACTCATAGGCATCCCTCCTCTCTCTATGATGCACATACGAATTCCGTACTCAAAATACGTTAAGTTTCTGTACTCAAAAAATACTCAAAATCGGGATTAAGTTACGTGGAAATACGTTAAAATATGTAAGATTTGATTTTAGAAGTTATTTATTGATGTAGGATTAACCCTACATCAATGTGCCAAGCGCAAGTAGCGAAGCTACAATTACCATATGCGCTTGTGTACATAAAAAAAACCGCTAAAAACCAGTATTTTCTTGATTTTTAGCGGTCTGCTTATTCAGTTGATTTGTTTCATCGAATTATTTTGCGTAATCAACGACGCGAGATTCTCTGATAACATTAACCTTAATCTGTCCCGGATACTCCAGCTCATCCTCGATTTGCTTTGAAATATCGCGAGCAAGTAAAATCATATCAGAATCATTAATCTGCTCAGGAACTACCATTACTCGAACTTCTCTACCTGCCTGAATAGCAAAAGACTTGTCTACGCCCTTAAAATTGTTGGTTATTTCTTCTAACTGCTTTAATCTGGTTGTATATGTTTCTAATGTCTCACGTCTTGCACCCGGTCTTGCTGCAGAGATTGTATCTGCTGCCTGTACCAAACATGCAATCAGTGACTGCGCTTCTACATCGCCATGATGTGACTCTACTGCATTAATTACAATAGCAGACTCCTTATACTTCCTACACAACTCAGCACCTAACTGAATGTGAGAACCTTCCATCTCATGGTCAACTGCCTTACCGATATCATGAAGTAATCCGGCTCTCTTAGCCATTCTTACATCAAGTCCCATCTCAGCAGCCAATAAACCTGTAAGATGTGCTACCTCGATAGAATGCTTCAAAGCATTCTGACCATAGCTTGTACGGAACTTCATCTTACCAAGGAGCTTCACTAATTCAGGATGGATACCGTGAACGCCAACATCAAGTGTTGCTGCTTCACCTTCCTCCTTAATCATGACTTCGACTTCCTTCTGCGCCTTCTCAACCATTTCTTCAATTCTTGCCGGATGAATACGTCCATCCACAATCAGCTTCTCTAATGCGATTCTTGCTACTTCTCTTCTAATCGGGTCGAAGCCTGAAAGAATTACTGCTTCAGGTGTATCGTCAATAATCAACTCAACACCTGTCAAAGTCTCAAGAGTTCTAATATTTCTACCCTCACGACCGATAATTCTTCCCTTCATCTCATCATTTGGAAGCTGTACTACCGAAATCGTAGTCTCAGACACATGGTCAGCAGCACACTTCTGAATAGCTGTTACGACATATTCCTTCGCCTTCTTATCAGCCTCTTCCTTAGCTCTGCTTTCCAATTCCTTAATCATTACCGCAGTTTCATGTTTTACTTCATCTTCAACAATTTTTAACAAATACTCTTTTGCTTGTTCAGAGGTTAATCCGGAAATTCTTTCCAGTTCCTGCACTCGCTCTTCGTTCAATCTTGCAATTGCTTCTTTCTGCTTTGCAAGCTCTTCTTCGCGTTTAACCAAGCTAGCTTCCTTCTTCTCAATAGCGTCAGCCTTCTTATCAATGCTTTCTTCCTTCTGCTGAACTCTACGCTCATAACGCTGAGCTTCTGCTCTACGCTCTTTGATTTCCTTGTCAAGCTCATTCTTAGCCTTAATAGACTCTTCCTTTACTTCAAGTAAACTCTCGCGCTTCTTAGTCTCCGCAGTCTTAAGTGCTTCATCGATAATCTCTCTGGCTTTATCCTGAGCATTTCCAATTGTAGACTCAACGTTCTTCTTATAATTGGAAAAAAGAACAATGCCGATTAACGCACATACTACAACAATAATAATACCTTCTATTACGTATGGCAGCATGTACAGGAGCACCTCCTTATTAAATTTTCATTGTACACTATCTAAACATATCAAAAAAATATATGAATATATATGATATTACAACACTACAATTTTAACCTTTATAAACTGTTATGTCAAGTATTCAGGCAGAATCTGTATATAAACCTTTCAAAAATTCAGTCCATTCTGCCTACAGCTTTATAAATTTTGTCCAAAGAAAACCCTTTCCTGTATAAAAATGACACCATCTTCTGCTTTTCTTCAAGAGTCGCACTCTGACTGTCATAACGTCTCTTCTCAATCAGCCTCTCAATAAGTTCTGTCTCATGGTCAGTATCTTCGTCCTCATACACCTGCGTAAACACATCGGAAATATCACATTTACTGACACCCTTACGCAACAAATCCTGCTCCATCTGCTTCCTGCTCTTCGTCTGACTGGCATAGCGGATATACTGCTCCACATACCTTCTGTCATCTATATACCCAAAAGACATAACATACGCTATCGCTTCATCTATGACCGCCTCAGGATAAAATCCTTGACGAAGCTTTGTACGCATCTGTTCTTTCGTATACTCCCTGCTTTTAAGAAGATTCATACATCTGAGCTTAGCCCGCTTAGGTAAAAGCTCCTGCACAATCACAGTATATGCCTGCTCCGAAATCACTTCTCCCTGTCTGATTCCGTATGTACGCAATTCGCCTTTGTATAATACAAAGGCGAACTCGCTATCTATAAATACTTTATACTTTGCTTTGGTTGCTTCCGAAATCTCCGTAACAATCATTATGCATCTGCCTCAGCAGCCTTCTTTGCAGGCTTAGCTGTCTCTTCTACTGCCCCCTGCAATCCATAATGCAGACGAACCTTATTCTCTACCTCTGCACAAATCTCAGGATTATCCTTCAAATACTGCTTTGCATTCTCTCTACCCTGACCAATCTTATTCCCTTCATAGGCATACCAGGCACCACTCTTATTAATAATATTCACATTTGCCGCCAAGTCAAGAATATCACCTACAGTAGAAATACCCTCACCAAACATAATATCAAACTCAGCCTCTTTGAATGGTGGCGCAATCTTATTCTTAACAACCTTAACTCTTGTTCTGTTACCTGTTACCTCGCCGCTCTGCTTCAAAGACTCAATACGTCTGACATCAAGTCTTACAGACGAATAGAACTTCAACGCGCGACCACCTGTCGTAGTCTCAGGGTTACCGAACATAATACCAACCTTCTCACGAAGCTGATTAATAAAGATAACTGTACAATTAGACTTACTAATAACTGCTGTCAGCTTACGCAAAGCCTGCGACATCAATCTCGCCTGTAAACCAACATGTGAATCACCCATATCACCATCAATCTCTGCCTTAGGAACAAGCGCCGCAACAGAGTCCACTACTACGATGTCAATAGCACCTGAACGTACCATAGTCTCTGTAATCTCTAATGCCTGCTCTCCGTTATCAGGCTGTGAAATATACAGATTATCCACATCAACACCGATATTCTTCGCATATACAGGGTCAAGCGCATGCTCCGCATCAATAAAGCCGGCAATACCGCCTCTCTTCTGTACCTCTGCAATCATATGTAATGTAACGGTAGTCTTACCTGAAGACTCCGGTCCATATATCTCAACAATACGTCCCTTAGGAATACCACCTAAACCTAATGCAATATCTAAGCTTAATGAGCCTGTTGGGAATGTCTCCACATTCATCTGTGCGGAAGGGTCGCCTAACTTCATAACTGCTCCCTTACCGTACTGTCTCTCAATCTGTCCTAACGCCGCATCAAGGGCTTTTAACTTCTCTTCTCTTTCCATGTCCCGTTCTCCTTCTCCATACAAACTCTTCCAAACAAATGTTCATCTTCTATTATATTAAAACATCTGTTCGGGTTTGTCAACATATATTTCGTATATTTGTTCTGTTTTTTGATAAAGCTTTATGCTCCCCTTTCATCACTTCCACCTTACCATATGAATTTTAGAGATACAAGACTTAGTTTTTACATTTCATTATGTAAACCACTCCAAGAAAAAAAGCAAGCACACGCAAAGCGTGTATTTGCTTTTTTTGGAGTGGTTTACCGACAAAATCTTTTAGTAACACGCAGTGTTACGGCAAACGCGCAGCGTTTGGATTTTGGAGGTTACACTACCTCCAAATCTCTAGTAACACGCAGTGTTACGGCAAACGCGCAGCGTTTGGATTTTGGAGGTTACCCCTGTACCACCTTATTTAACTGCTCAGAAAGCTCCTTTACCTGTTCTACAATCTCCGCTAAACTCTCTGTTCCTGCGCTGTTTTCCTGCGTTGATGCAGACACCTGCTCTACCGCACTGCAATTTTCCTCTGTATTATTGCGAATCTGCCTCATATTTTCTGCTACCTCATCACTCTTTACACGAATAAGCTCAGCTACCTTATCAATCTCATGAATCTGTCCGGCCAATGCCTCATTCGACGTTGTAATAATTGCCGCCGATTCATTTGCCTTTTGAATACTATCCATTCCATTTTGTGTATTCATGGCATTATACTCCATAGCCTTAACAGCATCCTCCGTATTTTTCACAACCTCATGAACAATCCTTCCAATGCTTTCCACTGCTGTTTTCGTCTGCTCAGCCAGCTTTTGAATCTCCTGTGCCACTACCGCAAAGCCCTTTCCATGTTCTCCTGCTCTGGCCGCCTCAATCGAGGCATTCAAAGCCAAAATATTCGTCTGACTGGAGATATGGGTAATCGTTTCTACTATTCCGATAATCTCCTTAGATTCCTCACCTAACGCCGTTATTATTTTCTTACATTCTCTTGTACTGTTATTAATCTGCTCCATACTTGCTGTCGCTTCATTCATTCTTCTTTGATTTTCTCTCGTATTGTCCTCAATCTGGTCAGTCAACTCGGCAGTCTTATGATTCATACTGCTAAGTCCCAAAAGCTGTTCACTGATATCCTGAATTTTGCTGTCCGCATTCTCCACCGCCGCCGTATTTTCCACCGACCCGGTCAGCAGTCTTTCAGTTTCCTTAACAATACTCTGATTTGCCTGTAAAGATACCTCTGTAATGCCGGAAAGCTCTGATACCATGCCAAACATTATCTCAGAAGTCTTAGCCGCACTATCTTTCATTTCCTTCATGCGTTTAAACATTTCCTCCTGCTCCTTGGCACCTAATAAATTAGAAAGCATGGAAGCTGTTCTGCTGCAAAGCATGGTAAAAATCGCCGCTACCGCAATCAAGACCAGTGCTCTTGGAATCACGCCAAATATAATCACATCATCAAATTCCGTGAAATTATCATCCTGTAATGTATCCATATAAAAAGCAAGTACTTGTCCCACCGAAACTCCAAATACCGTAAGCCCGGTTGCCGCCATGTTTAATCTCTTTGAAAAATAAAGACTTGCAATGGCTATGGGATACACATAAATCGCTACTACATGATAAGTAAGCGTAATACTAAGCAATGTTACATATATCGAAGCGCACACTACATTAACATATTTAATATAAGCCCCTTCCCGCTTACTTACATTAATCAAAAATGTCGGCACCAGCAACAAAGCACTGCCACCAATATATGCAATGGTCATAATCGTCTGGTCCACCACAAAAATCCCAATCACATTCAGCAAATAAATCACTGAAAAAATGAGAAATGTAACTCTCATTACCTTTGCCACCAAAAAATTAGCTTCCTTTTCATTCTGCATTAGCAAACTCATATTTCCAACTCCTTTCTACCGTTTCAGACTATAAACTAACCTCTTTATGCACTTGAACCACTTTGTCCTTAATATCCAAAAAAATATCTGTTAAGAGCGGGTCAAAATCCGTCCCTCTTCCGTTTTCTATAATTTGAAAACATTGCTCTAACGGCATTGCCTCTCTATAACAGCGTTTTTCAGATACTGCATCAAACACATCCGCAATTGCCATAATTCTGGCACAAAGCGGGATT
>SVFJ01000179.1 GCA_015056925.1 Lachnospiraceae bacterium
ATTTTTTCTCAAATTCAGCTCATCACTTCTAAACTTGAAATTATAATGCAGGACTAAATCATCTGAAACCCTTGATTTTCCTAGGTTTCTTTGACCTTGTACAAATTATATCAGAAGCGTCAGTCTTATACTCAATCGCTGATGCAGCTACTGAATTGGCAAAGCCTGTAATCGGTACTAAACCGCCGGCGCCACCCCATTTTACAATCTTTGGATAGATATCAAAGCCTGTAAGAATGACACTTGCAAGAATCAGAAGCATGGAGCACCAATTCCCGGCAATATCCTTCTCCAGTCCAAACTGTTCCATCGCTGTATTCACAATCAACTGTCCGATGCAACAAATGATTCCTCCCGTCACAAATGCCTTAGCCATCTGCATCCACAGATTCGTCTTTGGTGCGGTTTGTTCAACATATTCCTGATATTCTTTCTTTTTCTGGTCCATACGATTTCTCCTGTTTGCTATCACGCTTATCTCAGCAATAGTATGGACATTCTTACCATAAAAAATACTATCTAACGATAAAATTCCTCAATATTTCTTTTAAACAGCTTTGCCGGTCTGTGTCCTGCACCTTCCACCACTTGCTCTGTCTCTACACAATAGTCTGCCATCTTTCTTCTAAAATTTGCCGTTAACAGCTTTTCCTCCAAAATCAATTCAAAGGCATTTTGTAGCTGGGACAAGGTAAAAAGCTCCGGCAATAAGTCAAAGACCAGCCTGCTATCCTTCTTTACATTATCCCGCAATGACAATAAGGTATACAAAATCAGCTTTGCATGGTCAAATGCTATCTGATGACTTTCTTTTATCTCATAACGTACTGTCTCATGATAATTCTTGAACTCTTTATACTCTGTTATCTTTGCCGTAAGTCTGACATCCGATTCCTCATGAGTCAGGATTAACTCATATTCTGTCTCTATATGAGCTCCTGTCTCATTTACCTCTTTTTTTACCTGCATCTCCACAAGTTCGACCGTAAACCATCTTGCCTCCCATGCATCAGTTCCCGCACGAAGGACACAGCTCTTTGCATCAATCAAAGCCAAAAATGTATTGGAAATCATCCAGCCTCTTGGGTCTCTTCCCTCTTCTCCAAAGGTTCCTACCAACTTCAGGTAAGCATTTCTTACATTTGTCTCCTCGTATAATTCTCTCCGGGCAGTCTCAAAAACATCCTCTGAGGGTCTGCAAAAACCTCCCGGTAAAGCCCAATAATCTTTATATGGATAATTCGCTCTTTGAATCAGCAATATTTTAAGCTCCTGCTTGGGCAGTTTACGAAAATTATCCTTCTCCTCCTCAGCAAATATGGAATAAATCGCCATATCCGTCGCCAACGAAGGTCTGTCATACTGTTTGATATCATAATGACTCAAATACTCTTGTTCTTCCAAGCTTAATTGATAGTGACTCATAAGCAACTCCTTTACTAAAAGCTCCCTTTGTGCAATACTGCTCTGATTTCCTGCAGGCTCTGTTCCTTCACCATAACGCCGTCCTTATACACAGTTACCAGTTCATTACCTGCTGCTTCGCAAGCCTCCTGCCATGTATAACCATCCTGAAAGGTATAGCTTCCTTCCTCTGTCTTTGTGACAACACAACAGCCCTTCTGTGACTTCTTAAAGCCTCCATCCTTCGGATTCTTGAATATCGGATACGGCTTCTTATCAATCTCACAATAAGTCGCCTTAATACATGAGCTGAAGGTATCTCTTGTAAACGGCTTCAAGATACCATCCTCTTCTATACACTGCATAGAGAAGGAACCTACACCAAGTGCAACATTAGAACATGCAAAACCATTCTCCTCTAATATTCTATAGATTTCCTCACATCTTTGAATCGTAATAGAATCACCATAGATTGCTTTCACATGAGGGTCTAATACCTTATAGCCCTTACTGTTTACTGTACCGCCAAACTCTTCCCAAAGCTTGAATACGGTCTTCGTCACAACCTCCACACAGTCTCCTGAATCACCACGCATCAGCATACATCCGTTATGTGCCATAATCTCTTCCTTGAGCTGTGGCAGAACATTCTCAATAATATTCCAATAATCATAAGAATCCAATACAGCACTAAAACTTGTATTCGGATAAATCTCAGTTAACAAACGTCTTAATAAAGTAATCTCGTCGCCATCCATAGCGTAATTACTACACATAACGCTATGCTCTGTACTCGGACTGCCAAATGCGACAGGCTCCTTTGTACAGTCACAATTATAATTCTGCTCCAAATACGGAATCGTAGGTACAGTCGCTGTATTTAAGAAGGATAAGCACCAGCCTGCTCCTGCCTTCACTGCAGAATCCGTACACTCCTCACCTCTAAAGTCAAATGCTCCCAAAGCTCTTGCTCTTGCCACATTATCATCACAAGTCTTATCATAATAAGCATTTACAATCTGACGGTAAGTATAACCGACTGTCGCTGCAATCATCGGATGCCAGCTCTCTGCTGAAATCAAACTCTCCAATGACTGTGGAAGCCATGCAAAGTCAGGATGTGTATTGGTAATACCAAACATCGGAACATGCATCGGCACCATTGCGCCCTCAGGAAGTGAAATAATCTCTATCGGAAGATAACCAAGCTTATGCAATCTCTCAATCTTCTCAATCTTATATGCTTCTGCTCCCAAAGCAGCATCCATGATTCTCTTATATTCTCCAATCACCTCTTCAAAAGGCTTCTTGAAAAACTCTTCGTTAAAATAATCAATCAGATATGTCTTAATAAACCCCTGCAATCCAAACATAACTACCTTATCCCAACGCTCTACACGACTCATACGCGGTGTAAAATAAGATACTGACTTACTAATTCCCTTCGGTAACATCTCCGCATGCACTGCTTTATAAAAATCTATCAATAACATTGGATTCATTCTATTCATAATCC
>SVFJ01000050.1 GCA_015056925.1 Lachnospiraceae bacterium
ATTACAACGTTTACGGTTTCAGATTTTCAGATAAGTGGAGAATTTAATTTTGTGTATTGCAATGAGCATATTGCGAGGAAGAAAATAGAAGCTATATTTAATTAAAAAGTGAAGTGAAATTTCAGTTAGTAAGAGAGAATGTTTTGTGGCAAATAGAATTAAAGTGGAAACGTAGCATTGAAGTAAAAGGCTACGAAGAACCGGAGGATTATGAGGACTTGGTGTTTACTACGACGAAGAATACACCAATCAGTCCAAGAGACACAACAGTAGTAATGAAGTATATCTTTAAAAGGATTGCTTTAAAAGAACCACAATTTAAGTCGTTATCATCGCATGCACTGCGACAGCCGTTAGGCATTTCAAGGAAATTTCTCCACATTTAACAAAACATTAACATTTCCCAAACATCTTACCAACATCCATAGATTAGAATCTAACCATAGTCAAGCGAAACAAGTGATTCGCATAGAAACGGATAAGAGAAAAGGAGATTTTAATTATGGAAAAGAAGAATTTTGTTACATTAGTTGCGGGTGTTATTGGAGGTTTATTATTCTCATTAGGAATGTGTATGTGTTTGTTACCGGAGTGGAATATGTTCAACATAGGCGTAGGCTTTGGTACGGTTGGAGCAGTGATTCTTCTCATCACAGCAGTTGTAAATTGGAAGATGTCAGGTAAGAAGCTTCCTAAGCTCAACGCAAAGACAGTTGGAAAAGTACTTTATGGCTTATTTGCAACCATCGTGTTTGGTGTAGGTATGAGCTTGGTAATGGCATTTGAAGGCATGATGCTGATAGGAATTTTAGTTGGCATTGTAGGAATCGTATTATTACTCTTCCTCATTCCAATGTGCTTTGGATTTAAGAAGAAAGAGAACTAATAGAAAAAGCGCGTTATGCGCTTTTTTTATTTTCCTATCCTTGCTATAATTGAAGATATATTTTCGACAATAAGAAAGATGAGACAGGAGCGTTTTGACATGAAGGAAGTTCAATTTATCATGCAATATATCAAGCGGCATAAGTGGCAGTATGTGGGTGGCATTATCACCCTGTTTGTCGTTGACTTTGCCAATATCTATATCCCAAAGATGACAGGTGTGATTACGGATGGTCTGACAGAAGGGAACTTTGGCTGGAATGATGTATTGCGATATCTGATTTATATTTTACTGCTTGGTTTGACATTGGCGATTGGACGCTTTTTGTGGCGTTTCTTTTTATTTGGTGCAGCACGTTCCATTGAGAAGGAGATTCGTAATGATATGTTTGCGCATTTGGAGAAAATGAGCGTGGAATATTATAACGAGCACAAGACAGGAGATTTGATGACACGCTTTACCAGTGATTTGAATGCAGTCAGAATGTCGATAGGGCCTGCGGTTATTTCGGCTTTTGATGCTACGATTATGACAGTCATGGTCATTGGACAGATGATGATTTATGTAGATGTGAAGCTGACCTTGCTTGCGATTATTCCGATGCTGATTATTTTGTTTGGACAGATTTATTATGGAAAAATCATACATAAGCGTTATAAGGAACGCCAAGAGGCGGTTTCTAATCTGACGGATTTTGTGCAGGAGAGCTTTTCAGGCGTTCGTGTGATTAAGGCATTTGTAAGAGAAAGAAGTGAGCTTCGTGAGTTTATGCGTTCAAATGAAGTGACGATGGAGAAGAACCTTGCCATTGCCAGGCTTCAAGCAATTGTTATGCCGCTTTTGGATGTGATTATTGGTTTATCCAGTTTGATTACTCTGGTGTATGGCGGCTGGCTAGCCTTAAATGGTGAGATTACTTTGGGACGCTTTGTGGCATTTCATCAGTATATTGGTATGCTTGTATGGCCAATGCTTGCCTGTGGTGATTCGATTAATCTTTTTTCACAGGGCGGGGCGTCAATTCAGCGTATCAGAGAGGTATTTGAAGAAGAGCCTGAGATTGCAGATGGCGAGTCATGCAGGGATGTTACACATATCAGAGGAGAGCTGACCTTCAATCATCTGACCTTTATTCACAGGGGCCAGAGTGAGCCGACCTTAAAGGATATTAATCTTCATATTCCTGCAGGGACAACTCTTGCTATTGTAGGTAAGACGGGAAATGGTAAGACTACGCTGGTAAATCTTTTATTACATCTGTATAATACCAAGCCAGGTATGATTCTGGTGGATGGTCGGGATATGAATACGATTCCTCTAAAAACACTTCGTGAGAATATTGCCTATGTTCCACAGGATAACTTCCTGTTTTCTGATACACTAAAGAGCAATATTGCATTTGGCGTGGACGATGAGAATATGGAGGAGATTACCAAGGCGACCAGGATTGCCTGTATTCATGATAATATCGTGACATTCCCGGATGGCTATGAGACGATTGTTGGTGAGCGTGGAGTGACCTTATCGGGTGGTCAGAAGCAGAGAAGCTCTATTGCGAGAGCGATTATGAAGGATGCGCCGATTCTGATATTGGATGATGCCTTGTCAGCGGTTGATACTGATACAGAGGAGAAACTGCTGCATAACTTGAAGGAGAACCGTGTAGGCAAGACAACGATTTTAATTGCACATCGTATTTCTACCATACAGAATGCAGATATCATTATGGTATTAGAGGATGGTGAGGCTAAGGAGATTGGTAATCACGAGAGTCTGCTTTCTAAAGGTGGAATCTATGCAGATATGTTTGAGAAGCAACAGTTAGAAGCTAGAAAGGAAATGCTGTAATGAAACGTTTATTGAAATATTTAAAACCACATAAATGGACGATGCTTGCAGCAACAATTTTGGTTTTGCTGATTATTTGTGTGGAGCTGTATCGTCCGATTATTATAGGAGATGCCATTGACAGATATATTAATGGCGCTTATGCCGATGCGATTTCAGGCGTGTATGGAGAGTTGACAGATGTGGAGCTGGAATTAAAAAAGCAATTCTGCTTCACAGGTATTCTTTGGGCAGCAGGCTTTTATCTTGCTATGCTGATTGCAGGCTTTGTTTTGAATGCCTTGAATACATGGCTTTTACAGAAGATGGGACAGAAGATTATCTTTTCCATGCGTGAAGAGGTATTTTCTCACATACACAGCTTATCATTGAATTTCTTTAATACCACACCTGTTGGTAAGCTGGTAACCAGAGTTTCCAATGATACAGAGGCAATTAATGAGCTGTTTACAACGATTTTAGTAAAGCTCTTTAAGAATATCGTAAAGATTATTGGTTATGCAGTAGTGATGCTTTCTATTAATAAGCGTATGGCACTTATATCCTTTGCATTATTGCCCTTTGTAACGGTACTAACCTTTTTCTTCCGTTATATGTCAAGAAAGGCATATCAGATTACAAGGGAGAAGATTACGGAGCTAAATACCTTTTTGTCTGAGCATATTTCAGGTATGCGATTGATTCAGATATTTGTTAGGGAGCAGGAGAAGTTTAAGGAGTTTGAAACCAAGTCACAGGAGCTATATCGCGCGAACTGGCGTGAGGTAATGACCTTTGCGATTTTCAGACCTTCTATCTATATGCTTTCCGTGATTGCAATGGTGTTGGTGATTGGTACGGGAAGTGCATCGGTATTAGAGGGAACACTTTCGTTAGGAACACTTTTTGTATTTATTACTTACATTAGTTCGTTCTTTGAGCCAATTCAGGAGCTTGCAGAGCAGTTTGGTACCCTGCAGTCCTCTCTGGCATCTGCAGAGAAGGTATTCTCGATTTTAGATGAGGTGCCACAGGTGGAGAATGCAAAGAAACCAGTTAATGTGGATATAAAAGGACGAATCGAGTTTAAGAATGTATGGTTTGCGTATGAGGATGAGGACTATATCCTAAAGGATATTAGCTTTGTGATAGAGCCCGGGCAGAAGGTGGCCTTTGTAGGAGCAACAGGTGCCGGAAAGTCGTCTATTCTGAATCTTATCGGACGTTATTATGATGTGCAGAAGGGTGAGATTCTGATTGATGGTGTGAATATCAAGGAAGTGGATACGGATGTGCTTCGAGCTGCTATCGGTCAGGTGCAGCAGGATGTATTCATATTTACTGGTGATATTAAGAGTAACATTTCTCTTAGAAATGAGGAAATTTCCATAGAGGATGTAAAGCAGGCGGCACATATTGTCAATGCAGATACCTTTATCGAAAAGATGCCAGATACCTATGATTCGGCTGTAACAGAGAGAGGAAGTACCTTGTCAGCGGGACAAAGACAGCTTTTGTCATTTGCGAGAACCTTAGCCTATAATCCTGCGATTCTGGTATTGGATGAGGCGACGGCAAATATTGATACAGAGACAGAGAGTTTGATTACCAACGCTTTGGAGAAGCTGATGGAGGGAAGAACCACAATTATGGTTGCTCATAGATTATCTACCATTCAGCATGCGGATAAGATTATGGTAATGCATCAGGGACGTATTCATGAGTCGGGAACCCATCAGGAATTATTGGCGCAGGAAGGAATCTATAAGAATTTATATGATTTGCAGTTGGTAGAAGCATAAATTTTTAAGAGAGTCTTAAGATTCTATAAAACCTTTTTTTGGTGTATTGTAAGTTAAATCGATTTTATATACAATTTGTTTACATAAAATCAACAAAGGAGATGACGGAATGAAGAGAATATTATTGATTGCATTGACAGGTTTGCTATTAAGCGGCTGTGGTGCCAAGGAAGAGATGATAGGTGAAGACTTAAGCGGCGAAATCTTTGGCGAGGTAGAGCGTGTAGAAGATTCGGCTGTTGAAGAATCTATAGAAGAAGAGAAATATTATTTAAGCTTTACTGCGAAGTCAGTGGATGGAGAAGAGGTAACAAGTGACATTTTCTCTAATTCCAAGCTTACGATGATTAATGTATGGGGAACCTTTTGTAACCCTTGTTTAGAAGAGATGCCGGACCTAGGGGAGATTGCAGCATCTATTGATACTGCAGAGTTTCAGATGATTGGTATTGTCTCAGACGTGACAGATAAGTCAAAGCAGGAGGATATCGATTATGCAAAGGAGCTAATCGGGGAGACGAAGGCTGATTATCTGCACTTATTGAATGGGGAGTCTTTAACGCAGAATCTGCTGGCAGGAGTGTCGGCAGTACCGACAACCTTTTTCGTAAAGCAGGACGGAGAGGTGTTAGGATATACCATTGGTGCAATGGATAAAGGTTCATGGGAGGCATTGATTTATGACCTGCTTCAAGAAGTGGAAGAATAAAGTATGGATAATTGGCGTTGCCATAGGTGCGATAGGCTTGACCTTAGGGGCTTATAGCGGACAGTTTGAGGATATTTACCGCAAGGCTGTAACCATCTGTTTAGAGTGTATCGGCATCGGCTAGTGGGGAAGAAAAGATGAAACAACATAAGAGATTTGGCATAGATAAGCTTCGCCTTGGTGCGCAGACATTGTATACCATTCTGACGAATGGCTATTTGTATGGCTATCTGAATGGGAAGATTTATCAGGGAAAGCTTAAATACGCTTGCGTACCGGGCTTGAACTGCTATTCCTGTCCGGGAGCGGTAGGCTCCTGTCCGCTTGGAGCATTACAAGCGGCTTTGAACGAGCGTAATATTACAGTACCCTTTGCAGTGCTTGGTTTTTTCTTTATTTTTGGCAGTGTTTTGGGACGATTTGTATGCGGCTGGCTGTGTCCGTTCGGCTGGGTACAGGATTTGCTGCATAAGATACCTTTCTTTCGTAAGAGAAAGAAACTACCCCTTCACCACGTGCTGAAATACTTAAAATATGTGGTACTGGTAGGGTTGGTATTGATAGGTTCGGCATTTTTATTTGCAGGATTTGTGAAGATACCTGCGTTTTGTAAGTTCCTATGTCCGTCAGGAACTTTGTTTGGAGCAATACCGTTACTAAGCACCAATGATGCACTGCAATCACAGATTGGTGGCCTGTTCTTTTGGAAATTAGGTGTTATGCTTGCGATTATGCTGCTGTCAGTAAAGGTATACAGACCATTTTGTCAGTACTTGTGCCCATTGGGAGCAATTTACGGATGGTTTAACAGATTTAGCCTAGTACAGGTGCAGTGGCAGCAGGATAAATGTACTTTGTGCATGGCTTGCAAGAGGGCGTGTCCTATGGACTTAGAGCCTAAGGAGATTTCCGTATCAACAGAGTGTATTCGATGCGGCAAATGTATCGATGCATGTCCTCAGGATTGTCTGCATTTGGGGAGACAAAACAGATAGAAGAACAGATAAAAGTATAGAAAGACGACCTCAAATGGTTGTCTTTTGGAATAGGAAAGTGCTTGAAAAGTAGTGGAAGTTAAACAAGAATCAGTGAAGCTGATTCTTGCAGAGTGTTGCCGCCGGGCAACACTTTTTTATTTGGCATTGTAGTATAAATATGTTATGATAAATAGTAAGACAATATGTTTTGAAAGGATACTATATACAGAAAATACAAGGCGTGAGAGTCGGAGGAGTCATGTATGAAACATATTTATAGGAGATGCATCATAGGTATTTTGATGATATACATATGCCTGCTCATGCCTCAGCATGTAAGTGCTGAAGAATTGAGCGGTGAGATAGAAGTTATTATCAATGTAAATGCACGTGATATGCAAAAATATAAAGATGCATTTGAAAGAAAGTATCCAAATGCAACCATAAACTATACTACTTATTATGACTATGATAATAGTATCAGAGAAAGAATACAGACGGGAGATTATGGAGATGTACTATATGTACCGGCTTTCTTTGGAAGTGAACATTTCTGGGATTATCTAGAACCGTTAGGAACGATGGATGAGCTATCGGAACGGTACTACTTTCTTGAGAAGGGATGGCTCTATGGTGATATCCTGTATGGAATTCCTTCTTATGCTTATTTAATGGGGTTTGTATATAATACCGAGATATTCGATAAGGCGGGGATTGTAGAGATTCCTAAAACAATGGATGAATTCAAATATGCAATGGAGTTGATAGATAAGCATACAGATGCGATTCCGTTTTGTACGAATAATGCAGTAGGCTGGACTTTAAACCCATGGTTTAATTTCCCTTATATAGAGATGACTGGACAGGCAGATTATAAGCTTTCGGAGTTTATATTTCAGGAAAATCCATTTTCGGAGGGAGAGCCTTACTATGAATCCTGCAAGCTATTGTATGATTTGGTTGCAGCTGGATTGGTAGAGAATGACGTAACAAAAGGCAACTGGTATGATTCCTGTGTAAAGCTCAATAATGGAGAAATTGGTTGCTTGGCAATCGGATCGTGGGCGCTTGCACAGATTCGTGGTGCAGGAGCGAATGGGGATAATATTGCATTTATGGCATTTCCTAATAGTGTAGAAGGCAAACAGTATGCAACGGCATCAGTAGATTTTAGTTATGGAGTTTCAGCCAATAGTGATAATAAGGAGCTAGCTAAGGCATATATTACTTTTATGTTAGAAGAGTCTGGCTACGCGTTAGATCATGAGAATATATCTATATTTAAGGCAGATTTATATCCTAAGAGCATTCAGGCATTAGGGGATATCGGCGTAATGCTGGAGAAGGTAGAATATGATGAAAAGTGGAATTGGTTTCAAGATTTAAAAAAAGACCTTGATTTGTTTGATGTAAAAGAGATACAAAGAATCATAGAAACAGCAGCAGGTATTCAGGATGGTTCTTTTGAGTCTTTAATGGAAGAATGGAATGAACGTTGGGAAAAGAATCGTCCTAAGGGGATGATAAAAAAAGAAAAACCAAAAGCAGAAGAATCTGAACCACAGAAGCTTTTAACTGCAAGAGAATTGCAATTATCAGATATTGAAGTAGCATATATTAAAGACCATTCAACGATTAAGGTTGGATATCAGCGAAAGCTTGCGCCATTTTCTTTTGAGGAGGATGGACAATTTCAGGGGGCAAGCTTTGAAGTCTGCTCAGAGATAGAAAAGAGAACAGGCTTACAGATGGAATATATCGGCTATGATAATAGTGAAGATGTAATACAAGCATTAAATAATGGTGAAATTGATATTGCTGCGTGTATTGAGAAGCAAGGAATCTATCAGAGACAATTATCCTATTCCAAAGAATATTTATCCTATACAAATGCGCTGATATGTAGGGATGACACTTCATCAGAGCTAATTGAAGACAAGCCTGCCGCAGTGGTAGCAGGGGAAGGCAAGGATTATTGGAGTAGTGTAGCTACCACGATACCGTATGATACCTTAAGTGAGAGCGTTGTAAGTGTCGAGAAAGGAAATACATATTATACAATCACGAATTTCTATAGTGCAAATTATTATATTCGTGAGAGCATGAGTAAGCATTTATCACTGATTCCGACGACTGAATCGGAATCAGTGCATCTTGGTTTGGCTGTTGGGGCAGATGATACGCTAGTGGCGATTATCAATAAATGTATTTATGATATTCCGGAAAGTACGGTGCAGATGTTTGTTCAGAAATACATGAATATAGATAATGATGATATTACTATCAGACGCTTTATTGAAACTAACCCTGTTTTTTGTATTGGTGTGATATCAGTCGTGTTTGTAATAATATTGCTGCTTGTAACGGTTATTCTGACAGAGCGAACCAAGAATAGTCAGAAACGGGCACTTGACATGAAACGATATGAAATCATAAGTAATTTGTCTAATGAGTATATTTTTGAGTATACATATGCCACAGATACAATTAAGTTTGATTCAAAGTTTTTGGAGGAATTTTCATTTTGTGGAGAAGTTTCATGTAAGGAATATGAAGGAAATAATCACGAATTGAATCAAATTTTAAAATATGTGGAGTCTCTAAAGGAAAACCAAGAGTCCGTGATTTTCAAAATGAACAAGGAGAACGGAAAACGTGAATGGTACAAAATGATAGGATTTCCGGTAAGGGACAATAATGGGACAAGTATCCAGATGATTGGAAAAATTATCAGTGCGCAAAAGGAAATGGAAGAAAGGGAAACGATAAAAACCAAAGCGGAAACAGACCCGTTAACACAATTATATAATAGAGACGGATTTGCAAGCCGTACACAAGGATTAGGAAGTCCTAAGATGATTGCGATACTGGATATTGATAATTTTAAGCAGGTGAATGATACGTTAGGACATGTAGGAGGGGATGAAGTCTTAAAATTATTGGCAAGACAGTTAGAGCAAATCATGGGAAAGGAAGCTGTATTGTCGCGCTATGGCGGTGATGAATTTATGGTAGCGATAGCGCAGCAGTCCAAAGAGGACATCAGGAAACGACTTGAGACATTAGTCCATGCAATGGATAGAGAAATGGAGTATGGTGGTATGAAAAAGGCAATTTCAATCAGCTTAGGTGCAGTTTACTGTAAGGATGAGCAGGTAACGATAGAGGAACTGCTGAAACGAGCAGATGAAGCATTATATGATACTAAGAATGCCGGAAAGAATGGATATTGCATGGTTGAGTGGGTATAATAGTCAATGTATAAAAAGTTTCTAAAAATGACAACAGAGATGTTGTCATTTTTTTATGTTTTCGATATTATACTATCAATAGTATGCAGGATTATGTTAACTATGAGGAAGGGTAAGGTATTGAGATGAGATTTGTATTGGAACATATAGCGAAAAGCTATGATAAAAAGGAAGTATTAAAGGATGTCGATTTCACCTTTGAAAGCGGCAAGATTTATGGCTTGCTTGGAAGAAACGGTGCAGGTAAGACAACATTATTTAACTGTCTCAATGATGATATTAAGGCAGACGCCGGAAGCTTTTGGCTGGAGGAAAAAGGTGATAAGCGTGATGTGATACCTGAGGATATCGGATATGTGCTTTCAACACCGACAGTACCGGAGTTTCTAACCGGCAGGGAGTTTTTGAAGTTCTTTATTGAGATTAATGAAAAATATATTAAGGACATCAAACCATTGGATGAGTACTTTGACATGATGGGAATCGGACCGGATGATAGAGACAGACTGCTTAAGGATTATTCTCATGGTATGAAGAATAAGATGCAGATGCTCATTAATATGATTGCGCAGCCTAACATTCTGTTATTGGATGAGCCTCTGACTTCTCTTGATGTAGTGGTGGCAGAGGAGATGAAGACTATTCTGCGTTCCTTAAAAGAGGATAGAGTTACTATTTTATCTACACATATTATGGATTTGGCATTGGATTTGTGTGATGAGATTGTACTATTACATAATGGAGAGCTGGAAGTCATTGATAGAGCAGAGCTTGGAAGTCATGACTTTAAGGAGAAGATTATCGCTGCTTTAAGGGAGGATTATCATGCTTAAGACCTTACGTATATCCTTTTCTTTGAAGAATACTTATCGAGTGAACGGAATTATTCATTCCCTAAAGCACACTCCATTGATTAAGAAGCTGATACCGGATATGTGGTACAGTGTAATTGGCTTAAAATATTTTGCTTATGCAGTTGCCGGCCTATGGGAGTTTTTATCGGCGTTTTTAGGGAAACTTTCTTATATCTTTTTCATGATTTTTTTACCTGTATTTTTATATGAAAGTATGGACGTGGGACAGGTGTTCTTACATATTTTTATTTGTTTGATGGTGATTGGCTCTTATGCGAATACATATCTGTTTAATCCATCTAATGATAAATATTATGCTTTGATTCTGATGCGTATGAATGCAAAAGAGTATGCCTTGGTGAATTATGGATATGCTATATTAAAGGTGCTGATAGGATTTTTGATATTTGGTTTTATCTTTGGCTTGAAGATTGGTTTGCCTTGGTGGCAGTGTATTCTTCTTGCAACTGCGACAGCCGGTATCAAGCTTAGCATGGCGGCGATATTCTTATTAGGTTATGAGAAAACCGGTGTCGGCATGAGTGAGAATAAGATTGGTGTTCCGGGTTGGGTCGGCATATTTGTATTGTTGTTGGCAGCATATGGACTTCCTGCACTTGGTATTACAATTCCTTTGCAGATTTCAGTGGGAATTATGGCATTTTTTACTGTGACCGGTTTATTGTCTGTTTATGAGATTATACGCTTTACAGATTATAGAGAGGTATATCATCAGATTCTCATAGACTATCAGAATGCACTGCATACGGCTCAAGATGCAGTAAAGGAGCAGAATAAAAAGAGGATTTCCGTGGACGCGGATATTGTTAGTAACAAGAAGGGGTTTGAGTATATGAATGACCTTTTTGTGAAAAGACATCGTAAGATTTTGTGGAAGTCATCTAAGAAGATTGCAGCAGTTTCAGCTATGTTCATTGTAGCATTGGTGGTGGCATGCTTTATTGAAGAGGAGGCTAAGTCTGTAATTAATGAGATGATGCTGACATGGCTGCCGTATTTTGTATTTATTATGTATTATATGAATCGTGGTGCCATATTTGCCAATACAGTTTTTGTAAATTGTGACAGCAGCATGCTGACCTATCCGTTTTATAAGAAGCCAAAGCTGGTTCTGGAGCTGTTCTGGATTCGGTTAAGAGAGTTGGTTAAGATTAATCTATTGCCGGCAGTAGTGATAGGATGCGGGATGGCACTGATGCTTTGGGTTTCAGGTGGAACAGATACCTATATGAATTATGTGATTCTGGTGGTATCAATTATCGCAATGAGCATTTTCTTTTCTGTTCATTACCTGACGATATACTATCTTTTCCAGCCGTATAATCTGAATGCAGAAGTCAAAAATGGAGCATATCACATCATTATGGGTGTTACCTACTTCTGTGTATATCTTTTCATCAATTTAAAGATGTCTACCTTTATATTTGGTATTATGACCATTGTATTTTGTGTATTATATTGTATCGTGGCAGGTATCTTGGTGTATCGGTTAGCACCTAAGACATTTAAGCTTAGAACCTAAAAGGTGTTGCTGCACATATATGTTGTATGTGCAGCAACACCTTTTTGTTAATTAGAGATAGAGGTATCAAATAGTTGATATCCTAACGCATGATTTTCCAAGTCATATGTTACAATTCCCAATTCATATGAGGATGTATCCTCCGGAATTTTCAAAGGTATATAACCACGTAGCTCTACGGAAGTTGTATTGTTCTCATCCGGACGTGGATAGGTTGAAAGAGTGATATATTCATCCTTGCATTTGATAAATAATTGGGCGTTCATATAGATGCTTGTGCTAACGCCATTGACCCAGTTATCAACCTCAAAGGTGCAGGCCTCATCTGTTGCCAAGAGTTCAACCTGTAAATAGCCATTTTTTTCAACAAGAGAAACATTGTTTACTGTAATGGTATCGCTAGGTGTTAATCCCTCAAGTGAAAGAGCAGTTGGTTTGGTTGTGTGCATATATATTCCAATAAAAACTATTATGCATATTAAGACCGCAGTGACACATGAAAGCGCAGGCAAATTTTTCAGAAAATGCTTGGGAGTAGTCGACCCGGTTACAAATATCTGAAAGAATAAAATAATAACCAGTACATACATCAGCATCTGATAAGTAAAAAAGGCTCTAATGCCTGATGCATACATATTAGGCGTAAATCCGAGAACCACGCAACTGCAAATTGCTGCAAGATAAAGCAATGTCACTGATAATGCCAATCGGGTGCTGCGGGTTGAGAAGGTACAATATAGTAACCATGCATTATAAAATGGTACGCCAATAGAAAGAAGCATCCACAATAAATAAAGAGTCCAATGAGGATTGATATACCATTCACTAAACCCGGAACCGGATAAAAGCATAATGACAGCCTCTGCTGCTGCGCCGAGTAAGACATACAATTCATTTATCTTCTTGGAACGGTTTAGGATAAATAAAGCTAAGAACATTAATATAATGAATAAAAGTGTATCATTACGGTGCATATGCCCTGTATAGTGCTGGACTCCAAGAATCAGCTTATCTGCCGGATTCAATGTCGGAAAACCTTGAAACCATGCAACTTCCATGGAGCCACGAAGGCGATTGCCGGGAGCAAGGATGGAAATTAAGGATAAAATATTCAAAGCTGCACATAAAGCCAAAACGGGACGGGATATAGATTGTCCTTTCGTTTGGATGAGCTGATAGCCAATAAGCAGGGTAGAATATACAAGAAATATTGCGCCTGTTTGTTCACTTGAGGTAGTGATAATTCCTGCAATCAAGGCAAAAATATAGTCTTTCTTCTGAGGCTGCCGTTGAAACAAGTGTAGCAATACAGGATATAAGGAAATCAGCAAACAACACCCCGGCAAAAGATAATTCATAGTGCCGGTACACCATGTAATGGTCCAATCACGAAACATATGCCAAAAATAGACAGGTAAAGCAATCGGAAGCAAAGTCATCACAATACGGGCAAATAAAGGACTGCTTTTCACTGAAACATCGGATAAAAGCGTTGCTGTTTTTAACGTATAATGAAGAATCAGGATAATAGTAACGGAAATGAGCATTTGCCATATAACAACAGGAAGATTCAATATGATAATAAGTAATGTGTGTATAGCGACACGACCGCTCCAACCATGATAGAAATCCTGTGCCCAACAAAACCAATTGGAATATTCGTTGAAAGTATTTTGATATACCATATCATCAGCATAATCTTTAAAAGAATAATCCTTCATAATGAACATGAGAATGAAGAACAAGATACTGTATAAGACCAGAGTAAAATTAAAATTTTTTTTGAATATTTGTTTCATGTCGCTTTTTATGTAAAGCATTTATGCATTACATATATCCTTTCTGCAATAATTTACAGGTCAAATTATATCACGGAACAGATGAGGAGTTCAACATTATGTTCACAGGAGAAAAAGGGAAAGAAATACTTGACAAGTGCAATTTAATTGCATACAATACATTTAACAACAAAAAATTGCACGCAATTAAATTTAAAACAATCAATGAGGCCGCAGGCAGAAAGAGAGGATGTTATGAATTTATATGATTACAAGGTGAAAGATGCAGAAGGCAAAGAAGTGAGCATGAAAGACTATGAAGGCAAGGTGCTTTTGATAGTAAATACAGCAACAGGTTGTGGATTTACACCGCAGTATGAAGGCTTGCAGGATTTGTATGAGAAGTATCAGAGTAAAGGATTAGAAATTATGGATTTTCCATGTAATCAGTTCGGAAATCAAGCACCGGGAACAGAGGAAGAGATAGAAGATTTCTGTCAGTCAAGATATGGAGTGACTTTTAAAATGTTCCAAAAGATTTGTGTGAATGGTGAGAATGAGGAGCCTTTATACACATATCTTAAATCACAGAAGGGTGGAGTATTGGGAAATAATATTAAATGGAATTTTACGAAGTTTTTGGTAGACAGAGAGGGGAAAGTGTTAGAGCGTTTTGCACCAACTGCAACACCCGAGAAGATTGAGAGTAGTATTGAAAAATTACTGTAATGAATACAGAAAGGATTAGGTGATTCAAATGAGTATTTTTGATTTTAAGGTAATCGATGCAGAGGGACAGGAAGTTTCATTAAGAGAGTATGAAGGAAAAGTAATATTAATTAACAATTCAGCGACGGAATGCGGATTTACACCACAATATGATTTGTTACAGGATACGTATGAGATGTATGAGAACCAGAACTTTGTGATTTTGGATTTTCCATGTAATCAGTTCGGAAATCAAGCACCGGGGAGTACAGATGAGATAGTGAGCTTCTGTGACTCTACGTTTGGAATCACTTTTCCGATTTTTGAAAAGATAGATGTTAACGGACCTAATGAGATTCCTTTATATTCATATTTGAAGGCACAGAAAGGCTTTTCAGGATTTGATGAGGAGCATGAACTTGCTGCTACATTGAAGGATATATTAAGCGGGATTGACCCTGATTATGAGAAGAGTAACGATATTAAGTGGAATTTTACAAAGTTTCTGATAGATAAGAAGGGAAATGTGGTAGAGCGTTACGAGCCGACAGCAGACATTATGTTGATACGTGACAGGATTGAGATGCTCCTTAGAGAGTAAATAGGATGACGATAAACATGTTTGAAATCTGCAAGCAGTAGAAAGGTAGGTTAATATTATGGAATATATTTATCAGACAGAGTATGTGTGTGCAAGAAGAATTAAGCTGGAAATCAATGGAGATGTAATTACAAATGTTGAGTTTTTGGATGGCGGTTGCAACGGTAATTTAAAGGCGGTACCAAAGCTTGTAGATGGTATGACTGTCTCACAGCTGGAAGAAGTATTAGGAGGAATTACTTGCGGCAGAAGACCTACTTCATGTGCAGACCAGCTTACAAAAGCGGCCAGAGCGGCTTATGAAGCAAGTGTACAGGCACAATAGGATATTACATTGAATTGTGAAATGAATTGTGCTAAATTTAATATATGTTGATAATGAACAAAAGTCCGTGAAGTAACTAATAAGGAGTACATATCATGTCCGAGAACAATTACGATAGCCTAAAATTAGAGAATCAGCTTTGCTTTCCGCTCTATGCATGTGCAAAGGAAGTAGTTAGGAAATATAAACCATATTTAGATGAAATTGATTTGACCTATACACAATATATAGCAATGATGGTTTTGTGGGAGAAGAAGCAGATGAATGTAAAGGAGCTTGGAGGCTTTTTGTATCTGGATTCGGGAACATTAACCCCTGTGTTAAAGAAGCTGGAAGCTAAGGGCTATATTATAAGAAGTCGTTCTAAAGAGGATGAGAGGAATCTTGAGATTCATATCACAGATGAGGGCGAAGCTCTCAAGGATAAGGCAGTAAATATTCCTGCACAAATCGGGCAGTGTGTGAAGCTCTCACCTGAGGAAGCCGGACAGTTATATCAGCTGTTACATAAGTTATTGGGGGCGATGGAAGAATAGAAATTCTATCTATGATTTGACATTTGAATCAGAATATTTTATCATAAAAGCATCTTAGTAGAGAGAGGTGAAAAGATGAGAAGATAATCAACTTTTGAAAACATGAACGAATATCGCATAAGCGAAGAGTGCACCAAAGGGTTGTCACTTTTTATCATGTTGCCAAAAGTGGATTATGTTCTCATAACCTCTCTTTTTTGGTGGAAAAATATACATTGTGAGGTTGGTCGCAACTCTTGTATCAAGGGGTGGGATTAGGTTTGAGTACATAATCAGAATCATTTGGCAACATTTGATTCTTTTTTATTTAGAGGAGGAATAATATGGCACAGATTAATGTTACAAACCTAACCTTCTGTTATGATGGGAGCTTCGACAATATTTTTGAAAATGTGTCCTTTTCCATAGATACCAATTGGAAACTGGGATTTATAGGGAGAAACGGCAAGGGGAAAACCACATTTTTGAGACTTTTGATGGGAGAATATGAGTATCAGGGAACAATCGCATCCGCTGCAATGTTTGACTATTTTCCATATCTGTTTACAGAGAATGAAATGAAAGAAAGTGCGTCGAACTGGCTGGGAAAGAAAAGACCAAATAGTGAAGAGTGGCGTGTTATCTGTGAACTGGACAAGCTGCAGGTAGACACGGAGGTTTTGTATCGCCCCTTTTGTACATTAAGTCATGGAGAACGTACGAAGGTAATGCTTGCTGTTTTGTTTTCTGAGGAGAACCATTTTTTGTTGATAGATGAACCGACCAATCATTTGGATAAAGAGTCAAGAGATACAGTAAAGCAATATTTGCAACAAAAGAAGGGATTCATACTGGTATCACATGACAGAGACTTATTGGATGCCTGTATTGACCATGTACTTGTTTTAAATCGAAGTACCATAGAGGTACAGGCAGGAAATTTTACGAGTTGGTGGGAGAATAAGGCAAAGAAGGATGCTTTTGTGGTGGCAGAAAATGAGAAGCATAAGAAAGAAATTAGTAAGCTTCAAAAGGCGGCGACTCGTGTCAGTCAGTGGGCTGATAAGAGTGAAAGTACCAAGATTGGCTATGACCCGATAAAGGAACATGACAGATTTCTAAATACCAGAGCCTATATTGGTGCTAAAACAAAAAAAATGCAGAGCCGGGTTACACAGATGGAAAAACGGATTGCAAGAGAGATTGAAGAGAAGGAAGGACTGTTGCAGGATATTGAAACACCGGTAGATTTAAAGATTACGCCTTTGCAGCATTATAAGAGGACACTTCTTAGGGTAAAGGACTATAATTTAAGATATGCAGATGCAAAAGATTTTCTTTTTGAAAATATGACCTTTGAACTGGAACAGGGAGACAGAGTGTTTTTGAATGGCATAAATGGATGTGGAAAATCTACCTTGATTAGTGCTGTCTTGCAAAAGGCGGGTGATGAAGTTGGCAAGAATCTACGTGAGGCAGGAACGCTGGAAGTAGCCTCTAATTTGGTGATTTCTTATATTAATCAGGATACTTCAGGTTTAAAAGGAAGCATTAAGAATTTTTGTAAAGAGCAGCATTTGGAGGAAAGCATATTTTGCGCTCTTTTGCGTCAATTGGATATGGATAGAGTACAGTTTATGAAGAATATGGAAGAATATTCGGAAGGCCAGAAGAAAAAGGTGCTAATTGCAGCGTCACTCATGACACCGGCACATCTCTACATATGGGATGAGCCACTTAATTACATAGATGTTTTTTCACGGATGCAAATAGAGAGATTGATTTTAAAGTATCAGCCAACAATGCTGATAGTAGAACATGATGTTAGGTTTAGGGAGCAGCTTGCAACTAAGATAATTGATTTGTAAAAAAGTGTTGCCCGGCGGCAACACTCTGCAAGAATCAGCCAAGCTGATTCTTGTTTAGCTTCCACTACTTTTCGAGCACTTTCCTATTCCATAAAAAATGCCGTACTCTTAATAGAGTACGGCAATACTATTTCTATTAAATTTTCATATCATTCTTTAACCAATCCAACGCCTCATCCAATGTGGCAAAGTGACCTTCCATGACACCTGTTTCAGAACGCTGTGTATTCTTCTGTGCCTGAATCTTTAACATAAGAGAGTTACCCTCTACAAAAGCGAAAGCCTTACAATTTGCATCAACAAACAGTCTTGTCATTTCCACTAACTGACCGCCTTCTGCCGGAGAAACAGGACTCATCTGTGAACAGTCAGCAATATATGCCCAACCTGAAGAAGTCCAGCTCTTAGCTTCAGCTAACACAGTTTCGGTTAACCACTTTAATTCGTCTACATTTGTTTTACCAACACCTGCTGATAATACAATCTTTCTGCCTGCAATAGTTTCTACTGATTGAGCACCATTTTTCTTTGCCATACTTATAAACCAACCTTTCTCTAGGAGCAGCTCACAGCATAGTAGCCAGGCTGCAAAAATAATTAATATTTTTAAATAACAAGTCTGACAATAGATGGAATAAATGAAAATAAAATACATTAATATACTGAATATTATAAAAGAATGCAGAAAACTTGTCAATGTATATGAAAACTAAATTCACTTGTATTGACAAAATATGGGCGAGTTGGTAAACTATCCAAAGTAATATCCTGTGAGGGAGTAGCGAGCGTTCTGTTTGACGTGACTATGCAGAACGTAATAAGTCAACATACTGGCTGGAAAGCCTGGCTTATTTTAAAGTGCGAGACTCATGTATATCTGTTTGCTATGCATGGAGTCTGTCTACTGATAGAGTGTAAATCTCAAGTATAGCAAATCGCTGTACTTGGGTTTTTTTATTTTTATACTTAGGAGGAAGTGTGATATGAATTGGAATGCGGTGTTTTTTACGAACAGCGTATTGCTTGGCGTGGGGCTGGCTATGGATGCCTTTTCAGTATCTTTGGCCAATGGTCTCAATGACAGCAAAATGAAAGCAAGAAGAGTATGTGGAATCGCAGGTGTATTTGCAGGATTTCAGGCATTGATGCCAATGCTTGGCTGGATATGTGTGCACACGATACTTCAGTATTTTCAAGCATTTGAAAAGCTTATTCCATGGATAGCATTAATATTGCTTGCCTATATTGGTGGTAAGATGCTTCTAGAGGGAATTAAGAATGAGGAAGAAGCAGAAGAGGTAAAGAAATTAAGCTTTGGTGCACTAATGGTACAAGGTGTGGCAACATCAATTGATGCGTTGTCAGTAGGATTTACAATTGCTGAGTATAACTGTATTATGGCACTTGTCTGTGCACTGATTATTGCAGTTGTAACCTTCTTTATTTGTGTTGCAGGGTTAGAGATTGGTAAGAAGTTTGGAACAAAGCTTTCGAACAAGGCATCTATTTTAGGTGGTGTAATATTAATCGTAATTGGATTAGAAATATTTATAACTTCATTTTTTTAGTGGAGAGATGGCTGTATATAGAATACAGCCATTTTTTTGACTTTTCAAATGATGCAACAAACTAATAATTTACAAATAGAATACAAAAGTGTAAAATTAATATAAGTATAATGCGTAAAGTGACTGAAAATATATAATAAATGAAAACATGGAGGTACTCTACAAATGAACGGATATGATGAGAAGTTTTTTGCGAAAAAGGCGAATAGTCGTGCGATGCTGGCGTGGGTGTTGGTAATGATTTGTATTACTGTATACTATATGGCAAAGATTGCGATAGGAGATCATACAGCGGTATTTTATGGTGTGATTTTTGTAAGTGGTTGGGGACCATGTATCGTAGCTTGGCTTATTCTTAAGCTTAAGGGTGGTGATACAAAGCTTTATCGTAATATTATGGCGTATGGCTATGTATTTTTTTATATGGTGTTAAATGGTGCTACAGATGATAATCTTGCATTTGTTTTCATTCTTCCTTTAATCTGTATTATGGTTCTTTATAAAGAACAGAAGTATATTTTGAAGGTGGCTATTTTTACAATCATAGCATTGATTATGTGTAACGCTTATAAGATTACCTCCAAGGGAATGAATGACATTAGGGATATTCTACAGATTTGTTTACAGTTTGGTATTGTAGGATGTTGTTATGGTAGTGCAATTATGTCCATCAAATATATGAATCAGTCTGACGGAGAACTTATGAGATCTATTCAGGCTAATTTAGCACGAGTAGTAGAAACTGTAGATAAGGTAAAGAATGCCAGCAATGCAGTTGTAGAGGGTGTAAACGTTGTAAGAGAGCTTGCGGATGAAAATAAAGACGGTGCAGATGATGTATTAAAGGATATGCTTGCGTTGTCTGATAATAATTTGGTATTAAACGAAAAGACGGTCTCATCCATGGAAAGCACTTCTGTTATTGATAATCAGGTAAAGGATGTTGCAGGCTTAATGGACCAGGTGGTATCGTTAATCGGTGCATCTGTGGAACATGCAGACACCAGTTCTGTAGAGTTGGAAGAGGTAGTAGAGATTACCAATAAGATGGCTTCCTTGTCGGCAGAGGTAGAAAAGATTCTCGCAGAATTCAAGGCAGAGTTTGAAAGTGTAAAAAATGAGACAGGAACCATTGATGAAATCAGTGAGCAGACAAATCTGTTATCATTAAATGCATCCATAGAAGCTGCAAGAGCGGGGGAAGCAGGAAAGGGCTTTGCGGTAGTTGCAGATGAAATCAGAGCACTTAGTACCGGTACGCAGAACTCATCAGCAAGAATTATGGAAGCACTTGCCCATTTGGAAGAAACCTCTGAGAAGATGTTGGAATCCGTAGGCGAAACAGTTCGATTGATACAGGTGAATATGGAAAAAGTTACCAATGTTCATGAAAGTGTGACGGATATTACCAATGATGCCAGACGTCTCGAAGAGCATATTCAGGTGATGGATAAAGCGGTTAAGGAAGTAGAAAATTCCAATACCACGATGGTTTCCAATATGCAAGAGGTATGTGATGTCATGGCGATTATGACAGGCAGTATTGCAGAAGCTGAGAACACCACAAAGGCCATGATTTCCAAATTTGAAGAAAGTGCAAAGAGTGCACAGGATATCGAAGTAGTAGTAGGTCACCTGATGGAAGAGCTTGGTGTCGGTGGCTTCATGGGTGTACAGGACGTTGTAGACGGCATGAAGATAGCGATTACAGTGGAAGCAAATGAAGACAGGAAGGCTTTAGAATACACCGGTGAGGTTGTAGGACGTGAGGATAATCAGGTATTTATTTCAGTGAGGGATAAGAAACCGGAGATACTGACCAAGAAGGATAAGAATGTATTCTGTCAGCTTAGAATTATGGCAGGTCATATCATGTACAGCTGGGAGCATGTGCAAATGCATGCTGTGAAGGCAGATGAAAAGGGAGATTACAGATTAACGGTTGATTCAAAGGTAACCGTTTATAACAGAAGAAAGTATCCAAGAATGCCGTTCCACAATAAATGTACGGTTAAAGCAAAGGAAAATGGAAATACCTATACAGGTAAAATGGAAAATATCAGTGCAAACGGTTTTGCTTTTGTTGTAAAATCGGATGAGATTAAGTATATGAAGGGTAAGGATATTCTTCTTGAGGTTGAGCAGTTTGAAGCGACAGACGGCAAGAATCTTGAGGGTAGAATTATTCGTATTTCCGAGAATAACGGTACCTTTTATGTAGGAGCCAGAATGCCTGAGGATAGCAATGAAATCAAGGAATATGTAGAGAAGAATTATACAGAATAGCATAATTTGATTAAGGCGCAGCTTACTGCGCCTTTGTCAGCGTAAATTATAAGGGAAAGGCACGGTTATCACTATGAAAACGCAGAAACGGAAGTTTTGGATTGCACTGGTTTTGTTTGGATTGGTCGGACAGGTAGCATGGGTTGTAGAGAATATGTATCTCAATATATTTATCTATAAAATGTTCCATGCATCGGCAGCGGACATATCCCTAATGGTTGGAGCCAGTGCGGTTGCCGCAGCGGTAACGACCATTTTAATGGGTGCATTGACGGACCGGGTAGGAAAAAGAAAGGTATTTATCTGCGGCGGATATATCATATGGGGCATTACGATTCTTGCATTCGGTTTTATTAGAATGGATGTTTTGACACCATATTTTGGAGGGACCATAGAGGCAGCCGCGATGGGGGTTAGCCTGGTTATTATTTTGGACTGTGTTATGACCTTTTTTGGTTCAACAGCGAATGATGCTGCATTCAATGCGTGGCTTACGGATATGGGTGATGATTCGAACAGAGGTAGAATAGAAGGAATCAATGCTATGATGCCGCTTATTGCCATGCTGGTAGTATTTGGCGGCTTT